>JAGTAM010000486.1 GCA_023422485.1 Pseudomonadota bacterium
GAGACGTGGGCGAGGCAGAACAGCAGCGCCGTCGCCACGATCGTCCCGGCAGGCCCCATGACGGCGCTGGCGCGGGCGAACGTCTCGCCCCGCAGCAGCAATTCTTCCGCAATCGGTGCGAGCACCACGACGAAGGCGAACCAGAGGGCGAGCATCAGCGGGCTGAGGAAGGGCGAGAGGCGCACGCCGTTTCCGAAATTCATGTTGAGCGCCGCCGCACTGGTCGTCACCCAGGCGATATGGATCAGCGGCCAGAGCGGCAGCAGCAGCCAGAGCCGCCGCATCGGCGCCCGTGCCTCATCGGGCCGCGTCAATCCGAGGCGTCGGCGCCATGCACCGCCCGAGGCCCAAGCGGCCAGCGCGACGACGAGTCCGGCCATCAGTACCTGCCGCAGGGCATCCACCGCGACAGCCCGGCCGGCAACTTCAGAGAGAGGCAAGCGCGGGCGTGCGGCGGTGGCCAGGAGCGGGTCGATCCCGAGGCGCAGGTCGCCGCCGACCCGGATGATGGCAATGGCAAGCCCGCTTGCCAGAACCAGGATCAAGAGCGGGACCGCGATGAGCAGCAGCACCCGGCCGAGCCACAGGAGGCCCGCTCCGAGGCGGGCGAGCGGCGGCTTCGACGGGCGTGCGTCGGCAAAGGCGGGCGGCATATCGGCCACGCTCGCAACGCGGAGCGGGTCTGAGCGCAGATCGCTCTTCAAAACCGCCGTCGGCCTCTCTATATTCGCCTTGCCGGTCGCAAGGCCGGCTATGGCGATAAACGTTCTTCGCAATAAACCTATCGGACCCGGGGGCGGTACCCGGCGCCTCCACCCGAACCCAGGACCGATGGCCGCACGGCCTCACGTGTTGGGTTCCGGCGGGGGCGAAATAGGATCGACGAGGGCGTAAAGGTAGAGCTTTCGCTCGGCATGGTTCCGCCGTTATCGGGCCTTTGCAATAGTTGCCAACGACAACTTTGCTCCGGTGGCTGTCGCCGCGTAAGCGGTGCCAAAAACCGACCTAAAGTCCTAGCGGGTAGCACCGCATAGGCGGGGTTCGGAGGTACCTGGCAACAGAAACCTCCACTCATTTCCACGACCCGGCGCAGCCCAATCCCGGCCGTGACCGGTCAAGCGAGCGCCGATGGCCGAAGATCTGATCCGTTACGATCTCCTGGTTCAGGACGCCCTGCGCGGCGTCGTGCGCAAGGTGCTGACCGATGCCGCGCGCGAGGGGCTCTCCGGCGAGCATCACTTCTACATCTCGTTCCGCACCGAGGCGCCGGGCGTGCGGATGTCGCAACGCCTGCGCGAAAAATACCCGCAGGACATGACGATCGTCCTGCAGCACCAGTTCTGGGATCTCGGTGTCACCGAGCACAGCTTCGAGGTGGGCCTGTCGTTTTCCGGTGTGCCGGAGCGGCTGCTGATCCCGTTCGACGCGCTGTCGGGTTTCTTCGACCCCTCCGTGCAGTTCGGCCTGAAGTTCGATCTCAACGAGGGTGCCGAGGGCGAGCAGCCGGAGGAGGCGCAGCCCAGCGCGCCGGTCAAGGCCGGTCCGCGCGGCGCGGCCTCCGAGCCTGCCGAGATCAAGCCGAAGGGCACCGGCCTCGCGACGGTTCAGGGTGGTCCGAAGATCGTCCCGGCGCTTCCTGCCGCGGGCAAAGCCAAGGCCGACGGTAAGTCGAACGACGGTTCCGAGGAGGGCGAGGCCAAGCCCGAGGCCGCCGAGAAGACCGACCGCGACGGCACCGCCGAGGTCGTGAGCCTCGACGCCTTCCGCAAGAAGAACTGACTTTCTGCTCGACCCGCTCCTTGCCCCCAGGAGCAATCGAGCCTGTCAGCCGCGTCGCTGCGCCACCATCCGTAGGCCCTCCTTCGGACGCAGCGTCACCCGGTGCAGCGGCGTCACCGGCGGATGGTCCGCGGGCAGGGTGAGCCGCACCGCCCGCGCGACCTGTGCGAGAACCAGCGTCGCCTCCTGAACCGAAAAACTCTGGCCGATACAGACCCGCGGCCCGGCGCCGAACGGAAGGTACGCGAAGCGCTCGATGCACTCGCGCCGCTCTCCGAGAAAGCGCTCGGGGATGAACGCGTCCGGCTCGTGCCACAGCTTGCGGTGCCGGTGCATCACCCAAGGCGCGATGATGACGGTCGAGTTGCGTGGAATCTTGATCCGCCCGATCCGATCCTCGCGCAGGGCTTGGCGGCTGAGGAACGGCACCGGCGGAAAGAGCCGCATGGTCTCCTCCATCACCGCCTTGGTGAAGGGCAGCTGGTCGAGCCGCAGCGCGCCGTCCTCGCCGGCCGCGGCGTCGGCCTCCGCCTCGACGCGCTCACGCGCGGTCTCGTCCTGCGACAGGCAATACGCCGCCCAGGTCAGGGCGTTGGCCGTGGTCTCGTGTCCGGCGGCGATGAAGGTGACAATGTTGGCCTTCACCTCGATGTCGGAGAGGCCGCGGCCGGTCTCCGGGTCCTGGGCCGCCAGCAGCAGGGTCATCAGATCGTGGGGTGCCTCGCCGCGGGCGAGCGCCGCCTTGCGCTGATCCAGCAGCGTGTCCACCACCTCGGCGAAGAAGCGGAGCGCCGGCCGCGCCCGCAGGCGCCCGAGCCGCGGCACGAAGGCGGGGAAGCCGAACACGTCGAGCGGATCGATCGGGCCGATCGATTCGAGCAACCGGGTGATGGCGCGCCCGAGCGCGTCGGGATCACCCGGCAGCCCTTGCGTAAAGATCGTCCGCTCCAGCACGTCGAGGGTGGCGCGGGTCATCTCCAGGGCGACGTCGACGGTGGCCCCGTCGCGCCGTGCCAGCCTCCGGCCGAGGCGCGCGCCGGCGGCATCCATCTGCGCGACGAAGCCCGCGACGTGGCGTGCGGAAAAGATCGGCGCCAGCGTACGCCGCTGCAGGCGCCACTCGTCGCCCTCCGCCGTGAGCAGGCCGTCGCCGAGGCCGGGCGCCAGCACCCGCTTCTGGAGGTCGTCCTTGCGGTAGTGAGCGGCCCGCTCCACCAGCAGGTAACGCACCAGGGCCGGATCGCTGACGACGGTGATGCGCCCCATCGCCGTCTCGCCCGCGACGACGAATTCCTCGAAATGCGCGTCCATCCAGGTCGCGATCGGATTCTCGCGCACCTTCTTCAGGAAGGCGAACAGGCCGAGCGGCTGCGTCAGCGGCGGTGGCACCTTCGGACGGAACGGCCCGGCTTGCGTGATGCGGGCCGGGCGAGTCGGCAGATCAAGCATGAAGAGGGGAGAACCTCGGCGGTAACGGAGTGCGCGATGCGTTATGCCGGGTTTCGGGCCGGCATCGCGCTCGGCATCATGCTTCGTTAAGTAGGGCCGCATCCGAGCCAACGAAGAGGCCACGATGTCGCCGCATGAGAACCCTGCCGCCGAGACGCGCACCGAGTCCGACACCTTCGGTCCGATCGAGGTGCCCGCCCATCGCTACTGGGGCGCCCAGACCCAGCGCTCGATCCAGAACTTCAAGATCGGAACCGAGCGCCAGCCGGCGCCGCTCGTTCACGCGCTCGGCATCGTCAAGCAGGCCGCTGCCTTGGTGAACAAGGATCTCGGCGGCCTCGACCCGAAGATTGCCGACGCGATCGCGCAATCCGCTGCCGAGGTCGTTGCCGGCCAGCACGACGACGAGTTCCCGCTTGTGGTCTGGCAGACCGGTTCGGGCACTCAGTCCAACATGAACGCCAACGAGGTGATCGCGAGCCTTGCCAACGAGCGGCTCGGGGGCAAGCGCGGTGGCAAGTCGCCGGTCCACCCGAACGACCATTGCAACCGCGGCCAGTCCCCGAACGACACCTTCCCGACCGCGATGCACATCGCGGTGGCTCGCGAGGTGCAGGAGCGGCTGCTGCCGGCGCTCTCCCACCTGCACGCGGCGCTCGACGCCAAGGCGAAGGAGTTCGAGAGCATCGTCAAGATCGGCCGCACCCACCTGCAGGATGCGACCCCGGTCTCGCTCGGCCAGGAATTTTCCGGCTATGCCGCGCAGGTGGCGCTCGGCGGCGCCCGCATCGCCGCGACGCTGCACGGCGTGCTGGCTCTGGCGCAGGGCGGCACCGCCGTCGGCACTGGCCTCAACGCGCATCCGGAATTCGCCGAGCGGTTCGCGGCCAAGGTTGCCGAGCTGACCGGCCTGCCCTTCACCTCGGCCGAGAACAAGTTCGAGGCGCTGGCGACCCACGACGCCCTCGTCTTCACGCAGGGCGCGCTGACGGCGCTGGCCACCGGCCTGTTCAAGATCGCCAACGACATCCGCCTGCT
>JAGTAM010000583.1 GCA_023422485.1 Pseudomonadota bacterium
GGCGAGTGGTTGGACGGGAGCGTGTTCAGCGTCCCGGCCCGCTCCGCCTCGGCGTAGAGCTTCGGGTCGGTCCCGCCGACAAACCAGAACACCGATGGCACGTCCCAGGCGCGGGCGAAGACGGTGAAGTCCTCGCTGGCGTTCGCGCTCGCGGCCGGCTCGACCCGCTCCGCGCCGAGCCGCTGCTTCAGGGCCTCGGCCACCTTGGCGGTCGCATCCTCGTCGTTCACCGTCAGGGGGAACTGCCCGAGCATGGTGAGGAGCGGCGGCTTCGAGGCGCCCGAGATAGCAGCTTCCCCCTCGACCACCCGCTTGATCGAGGCCAGCACCTTGTCGCGCACGGCGTCGTCGTAGGTCCGGACGTTGAGCTGGAGTTGCGCCTCGTCGGGGATGATGTTGGCGCTGGAGCCGGCCTGCATCGACCCGACCGAGATCACGGCTCTGTCGGACATCGAGACCTCCCGCGAGACGATGGTCTGGAGCCGCATCACGGTGGCGGCCGCCATCACCACCGGATCGATGGTCGATTCCGGACCGGAGCCGTGCCCGCCGCGGCCGTACAACGTCACCTTCAGGCTGTCGCTGCGGGAGAGCACGGGGCCGGAGGCAAGGCGAACTTGGCCAGCCGGGAACGGCAGGACGTGCTGCCCCAGGGTGACGACCGGCTTCGGAAAGCGCTTGACCATGCCGTCGTCGACCATGGCCTTGGCACCCTCGCCGATCTCCTCGCCCGGCTGGAACACGGCCATGATGGTGCCGCGCCACTTGTCCTTGTTCGCGGCCAGGATCTGGGTCGCGCCCATCAGCCACGTCACATGCAGGTCGTGTCCGCAGGAATGGGCGATGGCCGTCTCCCGGCCGGAGGCGGGATCGGTCCCCCTCTTGGTGCTGGCATAGGGAAGGCCGGTGTTCTCCTTCATCGGCAGGCCGTCCATGTCGGCGCGCAGGAGCACGGTCGGGCCGTCTCCGTTGCGCAGGAGCCCGACCACGCCGGTGCCGCCGACGTTCTCGCTCACCTCGAAGCCCTGATCCTTGAGCCACTTCGCCGCGATGCCGGCGGTGCGCTTCTCCTGCATCGAGAGTTCAGGGTTGGCGTGCAAGTCCTCGTAGATGGCCTGAAGCGTTGCGAGCTGTTCCGCGGTCGGGCCGGGCAACCCCTTCGCCTCGGCCTGCGCGAAGCCAGGGCTTAAGAGCGCCGCCAGGGACACGAAGGCCGCCAGAGCGAGCCCGAAACGATGTTTGCCGATGGCCATCTTGGCACTCCCTTGATGATTGGATTGCAGAGTTGGTTTTTCGATGAAAACTGTCGTCTCGGAGCGCCTCGCAATGGGCGAGCCGCGATGAATCGGCCATCCTCAAGAATAGGGGAGGCCGGCGCGGGGGCGATAACGCGGCAACGTCAGGCCGAAGCGGAGCGAGGCGGCCCGCACCAGCAGGGCGACCGTGAAGCCCGTGCCCTGCGCGAACGCGCGCGGGGCGTCGAGCGGGATCAGGTCCGTGAAGACCGCCGCGTCGGCTCCCGCGGCCGAGGCATAGATCTCGCGGCTGAGGATCATCGGGCTCTCACCTCCGAGGAGATCGCCGATCACGCCCCCGAAGGTCGGCGTGACCACCCCTGAGGCTGGCGACGAGCGGGCTCGCCCCGGCCTGCACGGCCTTCTCAGCCCCCGCCACTTCTTGAGGCGCGCCCAGAGCCGCTCGACGATGCTGCGGTTGTTGCAGACCCAACTCGGGCAGGCGACCGGGGCCTCGTTGCGTTTGGTCGGGATCGCGGGCCGGGCGCCTGCCTTCCAGATGTGGTCGCGGAAGCCGTGGCTGGCGTAGCCGCGCTCGCCCACCATCCACTTCGGCACACCGGGCAATGGGTCGAGCAAGGGGATGGCATGGGGCAGTTCGTGGGCCTGCCCCGGGGGATGCGGAAGGCGACGGCGCGGCCCGATCCATCGGCGATCACGCAGGCTTTGGTGCCATAGCCGCCACGTGAGCGGCCAAGCGCTTCACGATGGTCTCGCTCGGCCGCAGATCTCCCCATGTTGCAGCGCCCACCGCCTTCTGATGAGCCCGCACGTTGCTAGCGTCGAGGAAGACCATGCGAGAAAGACCCTGCCCAGCGAGACCGCGCTCCCACACCCTGGCGCGCCCACCGGATGACGATCTGAGCAGCGCGCCACCAGGGACCCAATTCCTCGGGGATGGCCCGCCACTTGGCCCCGTTCTGATGCCACTAGAGGATGGCCGAGATCGTGCGCCGAAGCTCCTGAAGCGGTGTCTTGGCCTTCGGGCGCCAGGCCTCGATCAACGGCTTAAACTCACCTCACTGCGGGTCCGACAGCATCACGCCTCCTCACTTAAAACGACAAAACGCCAGGGTTGGCAATCCGTTCAGGCGACAACAGGCCCTAGGTTGAAAAGCAGCTCTTCATGAGGTCGGCGTTCGAGGCCAGCTTAGGGCCGAAAGCCGACTCGCCAGGCATGCATAACTGGCAACTCACAGAATTGTGCCGACGACCTCAATCCGACTCCGGTCGGATTCAAATTTCGGCGCTCTAGAGCGTCGTGCGAATACGATTATCGGACGTATGCATAAGCTTGAAGATGGAAGAGAATTTCCGCACTCGCGAACGACAGTTATGAACGTCTCGCCATTGCGAGATGGAGATCCTGTGCATCCCAAAATATACTGCCGATCCGATCTCATCGCGGCACAAATTGCTACACTTATCTTCTTGATTCAAAAATTTTGAGGTGCGAATTCATTTTCTGTCGGGCCGATGTTGCCCGTCGTCAATAAGATGGAGATTTGACCATGCATCTGCGCGAGCTTGATCAGCATGAAATCGATGCCGTCTCGGGAGGCTCGGGAGGCGCGAAGTCCGGTGGCGGCGGCCGTGGCGGAAATGGCGGCAACGCCAATGGTGGCCGCGGTGGCGGCAACAACTCCTTGAACGTGTCCGCGCTCAACGGTGTCGGCCTGGCGATCCTCGGATTCAGAGCCGGCAACGGCGGCAACGGCAACGGCAATATCGGCGCTGGCGGGGATGGCGGCCGCGGCGGCCGCGGCGGCGACGTCGGTTGATCCCGCGCGTCCCGACTTCCGAGCTCGGACGGCGGGACCGCGCACCCAATCACGCGATCGGGGATGCCGGGC
>JAGTAM010000584.1 GCA_023422485.1 Pseudomonadota bacterium
CGTCGTGGAAGCTGATGGCGCCGTATTCCTGCGGCGCGTGCTTCCAGTCGAAGTTCTGGCCCGACCAGTTGTAGCCGGTCATGCCGCGGTTGGGGCAGTTCACCAGGGTCGCGTCGAAGCGGTAGGGGCCCTCGTCCTTACAGATCAGTGTGTCGATGCCGACGGAAAAATTCCAGGCGGCGACGATGCACTCGGAGAGCTTGCCGGTCGGGCCGGCATTGCGCCGCTCGGTCAGGCCGGGCTGGGCGCCGGCCTTCATCATCTCGATCTCGGCTCGCGAGAGCGCCCGGTTGCAGAGGCGCGGGCTGTCGAGCTTGCCGTTATATTTGCCGGCAAAGACCACGCCGGCCGGCTTCGAGGAGGCGGCGAGCGGATCCTCGGGCGCCAGCCGCTCGACATAGGCGCCGAGCGCGACGGGAACGGGGGCGTGGGCAATGGCGACCTTCAGGCGCGCCTCGACCGGGGCGATCTCGGGATCGAGGGCGTAGACGACCTGCGGCTCGTGGATCAGCGTGACGAGGCCGGTGGCGGCGTCGAAGGTCGCGGCGCAGAAATGCCAGGCATGGTCGCGGATCGGTACGCCGGTGGTGATCCGGTGCTCGTTGATGCGCAGTTCGAGGCAGCCCTCCTCGTTGATGAAGAGGCCGTAGCCGCACTCGTTCGACCACTTGGTGACGAGACCCTGCGGCCCGTGCTTCCAGTAGCGCGGATGGGTCTTGGGCGCGGTCGGCCAGATCCAGCACTGGAGCGTGAAGCTCTCGACGTGGAAGGGCTTGGCGTCCGGCACATAGGCGTAGGAGCCGCCGTGGATGATCTGCTTGCGGCCCTGATAGGTGCCGTTGACCGCGGCCTCGACCGGCTTGTCGATGTAGCCGGGCCCGCGCGGATTGGTGTCGCCGTTGATCATCTGGACGATCTCGACCTTGTACTCGGACGGACCGTCGCAATTGACGTAGAACTGGATCGTATCTCCGGGATGCACGCCGAACTTGTCGGCGTAACCGGTCAGCCTCATGGTGGTCATCGGGTCAATCCTTCGGGCATCGTCTCTGGTCCCCGCCCCGGCTGGTCCGCGCGTCGTTGCACGAGGGGGCGCCGGGAGGCGCGTCACGGCCTCCCGCTGATCGACGTGAGTTCAAGAATTCCTGGTCGCCTCAGGTGATCGGCCAGTTGTCGTCCTTGCGCTTCCAGCCCTCGTGATAGTCTTCCGGGAAGCCGTAGCTGTCGGAGAGCTCGTCGAGGCGCATCAGGAAGATCTCGTGCTGGATCTCCTGCTCGTCGGTGTAGACTTTGTCGCCGACGAATTCGGGGGGCACGCCGCGGATGCCGGAGAGCCGGGCGATGCGCCACTCGGCATCGACCTTGGTGCAGATCACGATCAGCTTGCCCTTCGGGCTCTCGCCGCGCATGCGCAGCAGCACCCGCTTGAGCACAGGATCGGTGTGGACGCCGCCCGTCACCACGGTGGTGTCGCCGGGCGTCTCGCACAGCAGCACCGAGTTGCCGGCGACCCCCTTCATCGAATCCATGCAGGCCCTGTGCGCATCGATCAGGCGCTGGCGCTCGGGCGTGCCCTTCTTCGGGATCGGTTCCATCGTCGTCGCTCCTCGTGGGTCCCGGCCGCGCCGTTGCGGCGGGAGATGGTTGCGGGCGCGCACGCGCTGCCGGTGCAATCCGGTGGGCGGCCCGTTCCGGCGGAGCCGCGACGCTCCGCTGAGAAGTTGAGATGCGGGCATTTCAATCTATAGTATTCGCAAGCATTGCCTCGAATACATCGCCCGTCTTTGTTGTTTGGATTTAAGACGTTCTCAGTCTATCGGTCAAGCATTTTTCTTGTGAGGAAACGTTTTTACGTTGATCACGTAAGATGGGTCCGCCGTTGCGAGGCTCGGCGACGCGACCCGTCCAGGCACGACAGCACCCCGGACGGATTGCGCCTGACCTCGCCATGACGCGCTCAGATCGTCATGTGCCGCTCGATCAGTTCGTCGGTCATCTCATGGATCGGCCCGCGGGCGACGATGCGGCCGTTCTCCATCATCAGGAAGGCGTCGCCGAGCTTGCGCGCCACCTTGATGTGCTGCTCGGTGAGGATCAGCGTGATGCCGAATTCCTTGTTGAGCCGCCCCAAGGTCTGTCCGATCTCGGCGACGATGTTGGGCTGGATGCCCTCGGTCGGCTCGTCGAGGAGCAGGATGCGCGGGTTGGTGGCAAGCGCCCGTGCGATGGCGAGCTGCTGCTGCTGGCCGCCCGAGAGCAGGCCCGCTTTCCGGTGCAGGTTCTGCGCGAGGTAGGGGAACAGGGTCAGGCAGAGCTCCGGCACGTCCTGGCGCCCGTCGGTGCGGGCGAAGGTGCCGAGCAGGATGTTCTCCTTGACCGTGAAGTGCGGCAGGATCTGGCGTCCCTGCGGGATGTAGCCGAGGCCGTATTTGGCCCGCACATGGGTCGGCGCCTTGCCGACGGACGCACCGTCGATCCGGATCTCGCCGGAGGTGCGGTCGGTCAATCCCATGATGGTGCGCAAGAGCGTGGTCTTGCCCACCCCGTTGCGGCCGAGGACGCACAGGCACTGCCCCTCGGGCAGGCCGAGGCCAATCTCCTTCAGGATCGGCGTCTTGCCGTAATAGGAAGTCACGCGGTCGAGATCGAGCAGCATCGTTAGACCTCCGGCTCGCCGAGATAGACCTCGCGCACCCGCGGGTCGTTCTCGATGTCGCTGAGCTTTCCCTGCGCCAGGAAGGCGCCCATGTGCATCACGGTCACCACGTCGG
>JAGTAM010000630.1 GCA_023422485.1 Pseudomonadota bacterium
AAATGGCCCGGCGCAATGTCGGCGACGCACGGGCCGGCCTGCACTGGGCCGATCTGCGCGGGCCGGAGCCGGCTCTGTCGGGCCTCGACTTCGTCGTCTCCAACCCGCCCTTCCACGACGGCGGCGCCGAGGATCAGGCGCTGGGACAGGTCTTCATCGCCCGCGCGTCGTCGGCCCTGCGGCCAGGCGGGACGCTCTATCTCGTGGCCAATGCCCACCTGCCCTACGAGGCGCCCCTGCGCGCCGCCTTCCGCACCGTCACGCCGGTGGCGACGGAGGGGGGCTACAAGCTGTTCGAGGCCCGCAAATGATCCAGGCCCGCACATGATCGAGGCCCGCCCATGAAGGCGCTCCGCCTCGACCGGCTGCTGGCCAATCTCGGCTACGGCTCGCGCCGGGAAGTCGAGGGGCTGGCCCGCGCCGGGCTCGTCCGCCTCGATGGACAGGCCCTGCGGGACGCCTCGCAGCGCATCCCGCTCGAACCCGACCTCTCCGCCCGGATGCTGGTGCAGGGCGAGACGCTCGATCCGCTGCCCGGCCTCTGCCTGATGCTGCACAAGCCGCTGGGCGTCACCTGCTCGCACAAGGAGGCGGGACCGCTGGTCTACAGCCTGCTGCCCGAGCGCTGGCGGCGGCGCGATCCGGCGCTCTCCACCGTGGGGCGCCTCGACAAGGAGACCTCGGGCCTCCTGCTCATGACCGATGACGGAGCGCTGCTGCACCGGATCATCGCGCCGAAGGCCAAGGTCTCCAAGCGCTACCGGGTGAGCCTGGCCCGACCGCTCCAGGGCGACGAGGCCGCGATCCTCGCCTCCGGAGCGATGATGCTGGAGGGCGAGGACAAGCCGCTCCTGCCCGTAGAGATGGAGACGGACGACCCGACCCACTGCACGGTGACCCTGCACGAGGGGCGCTACCATCAGGTGAGACGCATGTTCGCCGCCCTCGGCAACCACGTCGACGCGCTCCACCGCGACCGCGTCGGCGGTCTCGCGCTTCCCGCCGAGCTGCCGGCGGGGGAGTTCCGGATCCTGGGCCCCGGCGAGATCGCCACGTTGTTCGAGGGGTAGGAGTCTATCCTTCGGCGACCTTGCGCCGGGCCAGGCGCCGGTCGAGCATCACCAGCGCCCAGCCGACGCCGAGGAAGGCCGCCGCGATCGCTCCGGCATAGGCCGCCACCGGACCCCAGCCGATCCTGCCCACATCGAGGAACGGGTAGGGATAGCGTGCGTCGTAGGCCCCGCGCACCAGGGTGTAGCCGAGATAGACCAGCGGATAGCTCGCAAACAGCACGAGATCGCGCCCCGCGAGGCGTCCCTTCGGCACGAAGGCGAGCCAGAACAGCGGCACCAGAACCGGCAGCGCCTGGTGGAGCAGGATGTCGCCGACGAGGGCCCCGCCGCGCAGGGTCTTGAGCCCGTAGAGCAGCAGCCGCTGCACGAGCCCGACGAGCAGGGTCGCGAGCACCGCCGTCGCCACGAGCCGGGGCTGAGCCAAGGCCGTCGCTCGCAGGGGGATCCCGCCGAACACGACGAGGACGAGGAGCCCGGTCAGGTTCGTGAAATAGGCGACCATGATCCAGGCGGTGAGCGGCACCGAGCCGGTCCGGCCGAACACGTTCGTGAAGCCGGCGGCGACGCCGAGAGCGGCGCAGAGCGCGATCAGGGCGGCGGCGAGGCGGGCGTGTCGGGAATCCAAGGTCGGTCGGGTCGGTGCCGGGGAGGGGGCATTCTGACCGCCCAACGCGGCCATGGCATGACGCGGGCTGGGTCTTGACAGGTCCGACCCTGTGCCGGAGGCCACGCGCCCGTGCTGCTCGATCTCCTGCATCTTCTGACCTCGCCCGTACCGCCGGCCCAGCGCCGGCTCGGCTACCTGCGCGACAGCGTCTGGCTGATGTCGCGGGCGCGCCGCTGCCGCCGGGCCTGGGCGCCGCATCTGGAGGCGAGCCGCGCGGTGATGCGCGCGGCCATCGCCGCGACGGAGCGAGGCGACACCGCCGTGGTGCTGGGCTCCGGGCTCCTGCTCGACGTGCCGCTGGCGGATCTCGCCGCGCGCTTCCGGCGGGTGGTGCTCGTCGATGCCGTGCATCTGCGACCGGCACGGCGGGCGATCCGGGCATTCGCCAACGTCGAGACGCTGACGAGCGATCTCAGCGGCGCGATGGCGCTGATGACAGGCGCCGCGCGCGACCTCCAACCATGCTTGCCGCCGGTCTGCGCCGAGCCGGGAACCGGCCTCGTCATCTCGGCCAATCTCCTCTCGCAGCTGCCGATTCGCCCGGTCGAGCGTCTGGAGGCCTCGCGCCGTCCCCTCGGAGCTTGGACGCCGGACGACGGCGACGCCTTCGGCCGACGGATCGTCGAGGGCCATCTCGAGGCCCTGGCGCGCGTGAGGGCGCGGGTCTGCCTCGTCACCGACATCGACGAGACCGAGGAGGACCGGCAGGGCCGCGTCCACGCCCGGCACGATCTCCTCTACGGCGTGCGACTCGGAAGCCCTGAGCGGGATTGGACCTGGGAACTCGCGCCGTTCGGCGAGACGGCCCGCAATCGGCGCCTGATCCATCGTGTCGTCGGATTTTCCAAATGGCGCGGATGAAGGAGGTATCCGGATCGGAGGGAAAGGAAAGTCGCAGAACTCTCAGAACAAAATAAGAAGAAGGTCTCGGTCGTCAGGATGTCCATCAGCCCGGAAGGGTTTATCTGGCAAAATCGTCCGAGCGAACCAATTCAACTGTGGCGTTGGACAGGTCTGTTCGGAAGAAATGTTCGGGAAAACCAGAAAAATTTTCGGGAGGTTTTAGCAGGATGCGCCGCTTCTCCGCCTTTCTCCTCGCCGCTGCCCTCTTGCCTGGCGCCGCCCACGCCCTGTCGATGACGGACACGCTGGAGGCGTGGCGACAAAGCCCGGCCATGGAGCGCCTTCAACTCGCGACCCGCTTCGGCAAGTCGTTCGTCTCGGTCAACGAGAGCTTCACCGCGGGCTACTTCGTCAAATGCATCGACGACGTCGCGGGCTACGCGAATGCGCAGAAGGCCAAGATCGAGGACGCGGTCCGCGAATGCGTCGCCTCGCAGCTTCGGATGACCGGGAAGGGGGCGGCGGACGAGTAGCCGTCCTCAAATCTCGATCTCGGTGCCGATCTCGATCACCTGACGGGCCGGCACGCAGAAATGGGCGCCGGTGCGCTCGGCGTTGTTCTGCATCACCGCGAACACCGCCTCGCGCCAATCCGACATGCCGCGCCGATCTGAGACCGGGATGATCGTCTCGTGGCCGACGAAGACGGTGGCATCCTCGGTGAATTCCTTCGGAAGGAGGCCGGCGGCCACGGCGCAGTCGAGCCCCTCGGGGATCGAGGCCGATTGCATGAAGCCGTAATGCAGCACCATGCGCCTGATCTCGGGGGTGATCTCGGTGACGCGGGCGCGCTCCTCGCGCGGCACCGTCGGCGTCTCCTCGAACAGGGCGGTCACGATCAGCACGCGGGCGTGCAGCGCGTGCAGGCGCTCGACGAAGCGCATCATTGGCAGCGGGATGCCTTCGGTCGCCGAGGACAGGAAGACGGCCGATCCCGGCAGAATCGTCGGCGGATCGCGGCGCAGATCGTCGAGGAACCGCGCCTCCGGAGGGCGCAAGGCCATGCGCGCCTGTTCCAGGCAGGCATTGCCCTTGCGCCAGGTCAGCATCAGGAAGGCGATGAGGCCGGCCAGCAGGAGCGGAAACCAGCCGCCCTCGAACAGCTTCACGCTGTTGGCCGAGAGGAAGATCAGGTCGATCACGAGGAAGAAGCCGTTGACCGCGAGCACGACGGGTAGGGCGTAGCCCCATTTGCGGGCGACGAGGCCGGCGAGCAGGGTGGTGATCGCCATGAGAAGCGACACGGCGATGCCGTAGGCGCCGGCCAGCGCATCGGAGGAGCGGAAGATCAGCACCGCCGAGAGCGTCGCGGCGGCGAGCAGCCAGTTCACCAGCGGCACGTAGATCTGACCGCTCTCGTCGGGGGCGGTGTGGACGATGCGCAGCGGCGGCAGGAAGCCGAGCTGGATCGATTGCCGGGTCAGCGAGAACACGCCCGAGATCACCGCCTGCGAGGCTATGACGGCGGCAAGCGTCGCCAGCCCGATCAGCGGATAGTGCAGGGGGCCCGGCGCGAGGCGGTAGAACGGATTCTCGGCCGCCGACGGGTCGACCAGCAGGATCGCGCCCTGGCCGAAATAGTGGATCACCAGCGCCGGCAGCACGAGGACGAACCACGCGACACGGATCGCCCGGGCGCCGAAATGGCCGAGATCGGCATACATCGCCTCGCCGCCGGTGACCGCGAGGAAGGCGGCGCCCAGCATCGCGAAGCCGACATGCAGGCCGGCATGAGCCGTGAACTCGACCGCGCGCAGCGGATTGATCGCGGTGAGGATCTGCGGCGCCTGCACGATGCCGCCGACGCCGAGCGCCGCCAGAACGAGGAACCAGACCAGCATCACCGGCCCGAAGATCCGGCCGATGAAGGCGGCCCCTCGGCGTTGCACGAGGAACAGGCTGACCAGGATCGCGAGCGCGATCGGCACGATGAAGCGGTCGAGGCCGGGGGCATCGACCCGCAGGCCCTCGACCGCCGAGAGGACCGAGATCGCCGGGGTGATCGCGCCGTCGCCGTAGAGCAGAGCGGCGCCGACGAGGCCGACGACCAGCAGCAGCGCCTGCCGCGAGCCGGGCTGCGCATGGCGGGCACCGAGCAGCGCCAGCATCGCCACGATGCCACCCTCGCCGCGGTTGTCGGCGCGCAGGATCAGCACCGCGTATTTCAGAGCGACGACGAGAATGAGGGCCCACAGGATGAGCGAGACCGCACCGGTCACCGCGACCGGGCTCGGATGACCGCCGGGGCTCGCGGCGCGCACCGCCTCCTTGAGGGCGTAGAGCGGGCTCGTGCCGATATCGCCGTAGACGACACCGAGGGTGGCGATCAGGAGCCCTGCGCCGAGGCGGCGGCCGGGCCCCGAATCCTCAGCACCCGAACTATGTGCGGCGTCCTGGCTCAAGGCAGCGCTCCGGAAGCGGGACCGGTCGTGGCGGCTCAGCTATGAAGAGCGTGTCCGGCGTCCAGACCCACTCCTTGAGAACTGTCGGGCGATGTCAGGGCTCATGCGGAGCGGGCGCTTCCGGCGGCGCCTTGTCCGAGGCGGGGCGCCCGTCGCGCAGGCGGGTGGCTGCGGCGGCGGCCTTCTCGGCGATGCGGCGACGCAGGTCGTCGGACAGCTCGATATCGACGAGGCGCCAGCCCCAGTCGCGCAGGCGCAGGCGGATGCGGAACTGCTCGTGGCGCGGATGATCGGGCGGCACGGGGATCACCACGGAGCGGAAGCCGCGCATGTCGGAGGAGACGTAGTAGCGCAGGAGCCGGCCGAGATCGGGGATGCGCAGGCCGTCGCGCCGCTCGTGCCGGTTGGTCGGCGCGGCGAGGTCGGCGCCCTGGGGCCAGCCGTCGTCGAGGAGGTCGATCACCGCTTGCGGGGTCAGCGCCGATTCCATGATCGGCAGCGCCACCGCCGCCGCCGCGTCGGCGATGCGCTGCCGCTCGCGCGGATCGAGGGCGTTGCTGTCGGCCTTCACCGCGGCGCTGATCTGCCGGGCCAATGACAGGCGCAGCGTGCGGAAGTTGACCCGCTGCTCGATCGCGGCGGCGTCGCCCGCCTGGACCGCCGCGGCGAAGCCGTAGAGCGACCAGAACGGCGTCAGCGTGTAGGCGAACCAAGCCGCCACCGCGAGAAGGGGAATGAGCCACCACCGCATCGGATCAGCCGCGGATGCGCGGAAGCATCATGCCGGGTTATCCTCGGCGTCTCGTTTAGCGCCGTGCCAGCCCGTCAGACCGGAGAAAGCAGCGACGACGCCCTCGTAGACCGGACGCTTGAAGGGGATGATGAGATCCGGCAGCGCCTCCAGCCGCTCCCAGCGCCACGCTTCGAATTCGGGCTTGTGTCGACCGCCGCCGGGGGCGTCCACGTCGATCACCGCCTCGCTGCCGGTCAGTCCGAAGGCGAACCATTTCTGGCGCTGGCCGCGATAGCGGCCCTTCCAGGCCTGTTTCATGACTGCCGGCGGCAGGTCGTAGGCGAGCCAGTCGCGGGTCTCACCGAGCAGCGTGACGGCGTCGGCCGGCACGTTGGTCTCCTCGTGGAGTTCGCGCAGGGCTGCGGCGAGGGGCTCCTCGCCGTCATCAATGCCGCCCTGTGGCATCTGCCACGCGCGCTCGCCGTCGACATGCTCGGGGCCCGCCTCGCGCTTGCGCCGCCCAATGAAGACGAGGCCGTCGCGATTGAACAGGGCGACGCCCACGCAGGGGCGATAGGGCAGCGCGCTGCCTTCCGGCAGACGCAGGAGATCGTCGTTGGGGCGGGTCATCGCGGGCTCGTGCTGGCGGCGCGACCATAGGTGGCCGAACCGGTGCGGGCAACGCCGACCTGCCGACCATCCGAGGCCGCAAAACGAAGGCGGGCGCAGCCTCGGCTGCGCCCGCCTTCGTCTCAACTGTTCCCGCAATCGGTCAGGCGGCGCGCACGTTCGCCAGGAAGCGGCCGACCTCCGTTGAGAGATGCTCGGATTGACGCGACAATTCGGAGGAGGCGGCGAGCACTTCGGCGGCGGTCGCTCCGGCCTCCTCGGCGGCCTGGGCCACGCCTGCGATGTTGCTCGTCACCTCGCCCGCGCCCATCGCCGCCTGGGCGACGTTGCGCACGATCTCCTGCGTCGCCGCGCCCTGCTGCTCCACCGCCGCGGCGATCGAGGCCGCCACCGCGCTGATTTCCTCGATACGCCCGGTGATGCTGCCGATGGCCGAGACCGCGTGGCCGGTGGTCTCCTGGATCCGGCCGATCTGGCCGGAGATCTCCTCGGTCGCCCGCGCAGTCTGGTTGGCCAGTTCCTTCACCTCCGCGGCGACCACCGCGAAGCCGCGGCCGGCTTCCCCTGCGCGGGCCGCCTCGATGGTCGCGTTGAGCGCGAGCAGGTTGGTCTGGCCGGCGATCGTGGTGATCATGGTGACGACGTCACCGATCTTGGCGACCGCCGCGTTCAGCGCCCGGACATGGGCGGCCGTCTGCGCCGCCTCTCCGACCGCGGCCTGGGCGAGGCTCGTCGAACCGCTGACCTGCCGGCCGATCTCCTGCACCGAAGCGCCCAGTTCCTCGGCCGCCGCGGCGACGGTGTTGACATTGGTGGCCGCCTCCTCAGCCGCGGCCGCCACGCTCACCGACTGGCTGGCGGTCCGGGTGGCGGCGCCGGTCATGCCGTGGGCCGAGGCCTGCAGCTGCGAGGCGGCGGACGAGACGAGGTTGACGACACCGCCGACCGCGCCCTCGAACCGCTCCGCCATCTCGCGCATCGCGGCCTTGCGCTGCGCCTCCGCGCCGGCCCGGGCCGCGGCGCTCTCCTGTTCGAGGCCGCGCATGCGGATCAGGCCGTCCTTGAAGATCTGCACGGCGTCGGCGATCAAGCCGATCTCGGTCCGCTGGCCCTGGTGCGGGATCGTGACCGAGAGGTCGCCCGCGGCCAGGGCCTGCATCGGCCGGACCACCGAGGCGATGCCGCGGGTGACGCCGCGGATGATCAGGACGGCGAGCACGACCGAGAGGGCGACGCCGAGAAGGAGGACGGCGAGGCCCATCATCCGGACCCGCTCGAAGACCACTTCGCCTTCCTTCATCGCCTTGGCGGCGCCCTCGTTGTTGAAGGCGACGAGCTTCTCCAGCGAATTCGACATGGCCCGGCGCGGCACGAGGCCCTTCGCCTCGTAATAGGCGAAGGCGTCGGCCTTCCGGCCCTGACGCGACATGTCCATCACGACCCGCCGCTCGGTCTCGAAGGTGGCGGCGTCCCGGACATAGGCCTCGTAGAGTGCCCGCTCCTCGGCATTCGCGATGAGCCGCTCGTAGGCGGTCCGCTTGTCGTCGATCAACTTGCCGAAGCGCTCGAAGTCCTTGTCCATCGACGCCACCATCTGCGGGTCGGTCGCCTGGGTGTGGCGCAGCATCACGGTGTTCATCCGCGCTGCCGCAGTGTCGATCTCGCCGAGCAGGCGCACGCTGGGAAGCCAATTGCGCTCGATGTCGAGCGCTTGGTCGCGCATCGTCTGAGTTCCAAAGAGACCGAGAACGCCCAGGCTGACGAGAAGGATCGTCAGTACCGTGAAAGAGGCGATTAACTTGCTGCGGATGGGATGGGACTGGAGCGACACGGAGGACTCCGACAGAACTGGCTCGCGTGGATTTGTTGAGCGAGTGAGCGGAGCTTTTCCCGAAAACGTTTACCGGATCACAAATTGCTGATCGAATTTCGGTCGCTGGCAGCGGATTAAAATCTGATCTGGGAGTCTTTGTCGGATAAAACTGTCAAAAGATCGTTTTTCCCTGCGATCTGTCCATGAAGCGGCTTCGGGAACGCAGAACAGAAGCGCCGTTCTCCGAGGACCCTGGCCGACTGAATCCGCGCGCCTCGTGCCGCTGGGCCTCGACAACGGGCTCCGTCGCCCGCTCGGTCATCGATCTCCGGGCACCGCGGCCCGCGAGCCGGTCTGCTCTGCAGGGGATGTCCTACGGTGCCGCGCTCGACAGCTTCGCGATGCCGCCGGGGCGGCGCAGGATGGCGCTGACCGGAACGAGCCGGATGCCGCGCGCCTCGAGATCGCGGGACCAGCGCGACAGGCGGTCGATCGTCAGCGGCGAGGCGCTGGCGGACGCCAGCACGAAACCCTTCTGCCGGGCCAGCGTCTCCAGGCGGGCAAGCTCCGCGTCGATGGCGTCGGGCCGCGCGACGGCATCGATCACGACCTCGGCGCGAGTGGCCGGCAGCTTGGTCCTGGCCGCGACGCTCGCGACCTGCGAGCCCGGCGCGGTGCCGTCGTCGACGAAGCCGAGGCCGCGAGCGGACAGATCCTTCAGCACCGGCTCCAGGGCCGTGGCCTCGCTCATCAGCTTGGCGCCCATGAAGTTCACCGCGCCGATGAAGCCGGGAAACCGGCTCATCGCCCAGGCCGCCCGATCGAGATTCTCGCCCGGCCGGGCCGAGGCCAGCAGCGTCTGCGGGCCGGGATCGCTGTCGGGATAGTCGAACGGCTCCATCGGCAGCTGGAGCAGGATCTCGTGACCGGCCTCGCGGGCGCGGGTGGCGGTCTTCTCCAGGTCGCCGCCATAGGGCGAGAGCGCGAGGCTCACCGCTGCGGGCAGCCGGGCGATGGCACCGAGGGTGGCGTTCTCGCCGATACCGAGGCCGGAGACGAGGATGGCGATACGCGGCCCGGTGCCGGGCTCGTCCGGGCGGGCGTAGATGTCGAGGGATCGGAGCCGGCCCTCGCCGAGGCGGGGCAGGGGGCCGTGGCGCCCGCGCTCGGTCAGGCGCGAGTCGGGCGCGGGCGCGAGCTTCACCTGGGTGGCGTTCGGGACGCGGATGATGACCGGTGCATCGGGCGCCGTCGAACCGTCGGGGCGGAAGACGGTGACCCCGGAGGCCTGCTCGACTTCGCTCGCAGACTGGGCGGGGCCCTTCGATGCCGAGGGCACGGCGGCGGCCTCGGGACGCGCCGGGGC
>JAGTAM010000634.1 GCA_023422485.1 Pseudomonadota bacterium
ATACAGAAGCACGGGCCCTGGGCCCTTGTCGGGGCATTGGGAACGGCCGCCTTGGCCGTTGTCGCCATAGAGCGAGGGGAATCGATCAACGCACTCTGGGTCGTGGTCGCGGCGGTCTGCGTCTACCTGATCGCCTACCGCTACTATTCCCTCTACATCGCCGACAACGTCATGCGCCTCGATCCGAAGCGCGAGACCCCGGCCCATCGCCACAACGACGGCCTCGACTACGTTCCCACCAACAAGTCGGTCCTGTTCGGTCACCACTTCGCGGCCATTGCCGGCGCCGGCCCGCTGGTCGGCCCCGTGCTTGCGGCGCAGATGGGCTACCTGCCCGGCATGCTCTGGATCCTCGCCGGCGTCGTGCTCGCGGGCGCGGTGCAGGATTTCATGGTCCTGTTCATCTCGATGCGCCGCGACGGCCGCTCACTCGGCGAGCTGATCCGGGCCGAGCTCGGGGTGATCCCCGGCGTCATCGCCCTGTTCGGCACCTTCATGATCATGGTCATCCTGCTCGCCGTGCTGGCGATGGTGGTGGTCAAGGCGCTGGCCGAGAGCCCCTGGGGCACCTTCACCGTCGGCGCGACGATCCCGATTGCCCTGCTGATGGGCCTCTACGCCCGCTACGTCCGGCCGGGTAAGGTCGGCGAAGTCTCGATCATCGGCTTCGTCCTGCTCATGGCCGCGATCGTCTACGGCGGCCAGATCGCCGCCGACCCGTACTGGGGCCCGGCCTTCACCTTCACCGGCGTGCAGCTCACCTGGATGCTGATCGGCTACGGCTTCGTCGCCGCCATCCTTCCGGTCTGGCTGCTGCTTGCCCCGCGCGACTACCTCTCGACCTTCCTCAAGATCGGCACCATCGTCGGTCTGGCCATCGGCATCGTGTTCGTGGCGCCGCACATGCAGATGCCGGCGATGACGAAGTTCGTCGACGGCACCGGTCCGGTCTGGGCCGGCTCCCTGTTCCCGTTCCTGTTCATCACCATCGCCTGCGGCGCGGTCTCGGGCTTCCACGCCCTGATCTCGTCGGGCACGACGCCGAAGCTCGTCGACAACGAGCTCGACACCCGTTTCATCGGCTACGGCGGCATGCTGATGGAGAGCTTCGTGGCGATCATGGCGCTGGTCGCCGCCTGCGTGATCGACCCCGGCATCTACTTCACCATGAACTCGCCGGGCGGCCTCGTCGGCACGACGCCCGAGAGTGCTGCGGCGGCGGTGACGGCGCTCGGCTTCCCCATCGGCGCGGACGTGATCGCCCAGACCGCCAAGGATGTCGGCGAGCACTCGATCATCTCCCGCACCGGCGGCGCCCCGACCCTGGCCGTCGGCATGGCCCACATCATCTCCTCCGCCATCGGCGGCAAGACGATGATGGCCTTCTGGTACCACTTCGCGATCCTGTTCGAGGCGCTGTTCATCCTGACCGCGGTGGATGCCGGCACCCGCGCCGGGCGCTTCATGCTGCAGGATCTCCTCGGGCTGATCTCGCCGACCTTCAAGGACACTGCGTCCTGGGGGCCGAGCGTGGTCGCGACCGCCCTCTGCGTGGGTGCCTGGGGCTTCTTCCTCCACCAGGGTGTCACCGATCCGCTGGGCGGCATCTACACCCTGTGGCCCCTGTTCGGCATCTCGAACCAGATGCTGGCAGCGGTGGCGCTGACGCTCGCAACCGTGGTGATCTTCAAGATGAAGCGCGAGCGCTACGCCTTCGTCACGATCATCCCGACCGTGTGGCTGTGCATCTGCACCCTCACCGCCGGCTGGCAGAAGATCTTCTCGCCCGACCCGAAGATCGGCTTCCTCAGCCACGCGGACCGGTTCGCGAAGGCGATCGCCGAGGGCAAGGTGCTGGCACCGGCCAAGAGCATGGACGACATGCACAAGATCGTCTTCAACGACCGGATCGACGCGGCGCTTGCCGTGATGTTCGTCGGCCTCGTCGTGGCGATCGTCGTCTTCGGCGTGATGGCCTGCATCAAGGCTTACCGCGCCGACCGTTGGACGGCTCTCGAAGCCGATCCGAAGCTCGCACCCGCGGAGTGAGGCCGACATGACCGGGACCGCAGCACCGTCGCAGAACTTTCGCGATCGCCTCCGGGCCTTCAACAAGTGCGTCTGCGATGGCGCGCGGCTGATGGTGGGTCAGGGCGATTACGGGACCTATGTCTCCCACATCGCCAAGACCCATCCCGATCAGACGCCGATGACCGAGCGTGAGTTCTTTCGCAATCGCGAGAATGCCCGCTTCGGGGTCGGCAACAGTTCGGGCTTCCGCTGCTGCTGAAATACGGACGCCTTACCGGCATTCGATCGACGATGGCTTGATGGACGCCGGGTCTCTGCAGACCCGGCGTCCTTCGTTTGGGGTCGAGCCATCGAGCCATTGCCTGTTCCCAGTCATTTCAGTGCAGGGCTGCCTCAATGATTTTCACGTGAAATTAACCTTGAAATCAGGGCTCAACGTGTCCGGACCAACGTTTCGGTTCTCCATGCATCATCGCAAAGCACGGCCTGAGCGATCCCGGCTCCACCCTGGCCGGAGATGCCGCGCAATTGGATTGCTTCGCTGATGTTCGCGATGACGGGGAGACACGTCCGAAGCGATCAAGCGGAGCCGGCGCCTGCCATCGGATGAGGCTCATCCCTGCCGGGGAGCGCCTAAATCTTTGATTGTGCGCCCTGCGCTGTTGCACCGCACTCGGCGAGGATTCTAGTCTCCCGGCCATTAAGGGGGACTGCAACGATGGACCAGCTTGAGGGCGTGCCGAGCCAAGCTCCGGCACGAATGGGCGAGATCGCATTCGATCGGCGGGCACCGGGCCTGACCGGCATCGTGGTCAAGGGATTCCTGCTCTCGCTGATCACGTTCTCGATCTACCGGTTCTGGTACATCACCAACCTTCGGCGCTACTTCTGGAGCCGGACGATCGTGGCCGGCAGCCCGGCCGAATATCTCGGCACCGGCAAGGAGCTGTTCCTCGGCTTCCTCGTGGCGCTGGCCATTCTCGTGCCGGTCTATATCGTCCTGTTCGTCATCGGCCTCCTGAGCCCGGTGCTGGCCGCCCTGGCCGCGCCGATCTCCTTCCTCGGCCTGTTCGTCCTCGGGCAGTATGCCCTGTACCGCGGCCGGCGCTACCGCGCGTCGCGCACGCGCTGGCGCGGCATCCGCCTCGGACAGGACGGGTCGGGCTTCGCCTATGCCGGTCTTGCCAGCCTGTGGTGGCTCGGGACTTTTCTCAGCCTCGGCTTGGCCTTCCCCTTCATGCGCGCGGCACTGGAGCGCTACCGCATCGACCACACTCTGGTCGGCCAGAGCCGGATGCATTCGACCGCAACCGGCCGCTCAATCCTGCTGCCGTGGATGATGTTCTACATCGTCGGCCTGATGCCGATCCTGCTGAGCATCCTGGCGCTGCTGGCGGGGACCGGCTTCGACATTCCGAGCGATCTGCTGATCCAGGATCCGGCGAACGAGAAGAGCAAGCTCATCTTCAACCCGGCCTACGAGGACACGCCGATCGTCTACTACGCCAACGCCGTTGGAATCGCCGCGGCCTTCTCGATCCCGCTGGCGCTCCTGCTGATTCCCTATTACCGCGCCCGCGAGACCCGTGCCTTCCTCAATGCGGCGCATCTCGGCGGGGCCCGGCTGGCCTCGTCGCTGAAGGCGCGCCAGTTCTACTTCCCCTATCTCGTCTACATGCTGGCGGTGATCGGCTTCATCATCGTGCTCGGCATCATCTTCGCCCTCCTCGTCCCCCTGATCGCCAGTGACGGGCAGAATGCGGGCATCCACGCCTTCATCATCGTCTCGACCGTGCTGCTCTATCTCGGCGCGATCCTCGGCACGAACGTGCTCTACGTGCGCATCATCACCGTGCGGCTGTGGCACGCGGTGGCGACCACGATGCAGATCGAGAACCTGCCCGCCCTGGAAGCCGTGCTCGCCTCGACCCGTGCTCCGGCCAGCGGCCTGAACGAGGGGCTGGCCGACGCGCTCGACGTCGGCGGCGCCATCGAAATCGGGTTCTAAGGCGACCATGGAGGCAATCACCACCCAGGGCACGTTCTTCGACGGGATCAGCGCTCGGCCCCGGCCGGTGACGTTGCGGCTGACCTTCCGCCTTGAAGTCATCGGCACGGACGTCGCCCGCGACTGGAGCCTGCTCGACCTGCGCGCCGCGGACGCCGCCCCGCCCCTGATGCGGATCAACCACGCACAGGGACCGGAGAGCGTGGAGTTCGCCGACGCGCCGTTCGCGGAAGCCTTGACGGCGCGCTGCCCCGACCTGAACCGGACCGAGAGCGGGGGCGGCGTCACCCGCCTCGTGCTCTGGTCGATCGCCGCCGGCGTGTCGGTGCTGCTGACGGCGATCTACGGCGTGCCGGCGGCGGCCGGCGTGCTCGCCCCATTGGTGCCGCAGGCGGTCGAGGCGCAGATCGGGCGCAGCGTCGATGGACAGATCGTCACCCTGCTCGACGACCCGCCGCTCTGCAACGAGGCGGCGGCGCGCGCGGTTCTCGACCGGCTGACGGCGCGGCTCACCGAGGGCATGGCGTTGCCGGTGGCGCCGCAGGTCAGCGTGCGCCGCCACAAGGTCGCCAACGCCCTTGCGCTACCGGGCGGCCGGGTGATCCTGCTCTCCGACATCATCGCCAAGGCCAGGAACGGCGACGAGCTCGCCGGCAACCTCGCCCACGAATTCGGCCACGTCGCCACCCGCGATCCGATGCGCTCGGTGATCACGGCGGGCGGCACCTCGTTCCTGCTGAGCCTTGTCCTCGGCGACCTCACCGGATCGACGGTGCTGGTGACGGTGGGCCAAGCGGCGATCTCGGCCGGCTATTCCCGCGATGCGGAGCGGGCGGCGGATGCCTACGCGGTGGCAGCCGTGAAGCGGGCCGGCGGCGACGGGGCGGCGCTTGCCGCGATCCTGGAGCGCATCACCGACGCGGATGACGAGAAGCCGGACGCGATCTCGTTCCTGCGCTCGCACCCCTTCACGGCGGAGCGGGCGGCGCGAATCCGGTCGCTGGCGGGAGAGAAGCCGGCCGGCCCGGGCATCCTGTCGGAAGCCGAGTGGACAAGCCTCCGGGGCATCTGCCCGAAGCCGGCCCAGCCTGAGAAGGCCAAGCCGGAGAAGATGAAGCCGGAGAAGGCGAAGCCGGACGACGGGAGGACGCGGACCGAGAAGCTGTAGCTCCGGGTTCGAAAGATCGAGACCTTTCGCCGGTGCAGGGCAGAGGCCAGGCTCTTCCCCGAAGGACGGCGCGGTGCGCCGCCCCGATTGTACCGTCGATCAGACGATCGGGCGCGGCAGCTTGCAGCTATCGAGGGCGTTCAACGCCTTCGCGCGGGCCGTATCGTTGAAGTAGCCGGTGGTGCGGTAGGAGGCGATCTCGTCCTTGTCGAGGGCGGAGAGCGTGCGCTCGGCGTAGCAGCCGCAGGGGGCGGCGAGCGAGTCCTCGGCGACCTTCTGGAACTTGGCCTGGGTCACGGTGCAGGCGTGGCGCACGCGGCCCGTGAGGTTGCTCTTCGAGGCGGTCTTCAGCGCCGGATCGGGCACGTAGCCTTCGAGCGAGGGGTACTGCGTCGAGCGCCCGGCGGAGTTGCAGGCCGCGAGCAGGGAGACGAGGCCGGCCGCGACGAGCAGGCGGCCGGTGCGCGAAAATTGGGGGCGCATGGAGCAAGAATCCGAAGAGAGACGGGAAAGCGTCGATCGTCTGCGTTCTTCGGTCCGCCCGCCCCGCACCGCTAGGGCAGCAGAGTCACACTCGGCCGGATTGCGCCGTCCCCGCCCATCTGAGGCCGCCGCGGCGTCAGCCCCGCGCAAGCTTGAGCGTGTTTCTCGCCGGCCCCGTGCCCCGAGGTCGGCGAGGACAGCCTTATACCAAGCTGCATGGAACAGGACCGACGGTCCTGTTCCATACGTCCGGCGGATGGAGGCCGCGGCGCGGTCGCGCGGGCAATCGGCGATGAATCGTGATCATCGCCGATTGGTATCAGGCGGCGATGTCGGCGTCGGTGAAGAACTGCGCGATCTCGAGCTTGGCGTTGTCGGCGCTGTCCGAGCCGTGGACGGTGTTCTCGCCGACGGACTCGGCGAACTGCTTGCGGATGGTGCCGTCGGCGGCCTGGGCCGGGTTGGTGGCGCCCATCACCTCACGGTACTTGGCGACGGCGTTCTCGCCCTCGAGCACCTGCACGACGACGGGGCCGGAGGTCATGAACTCGACCAGCTCGCCGAAGAACGGGCGCTCCTTGTGCACCTCGTAGAACTTCTCCGCCTGCTCGCGGGTCATGCGGATGCGGCGCTGGCCGACGATGCGCAGGCCGGCGGCCTCGATCACGGCGTTGACGGCGCCGGTGATGTTGCGGCGGGTCGCGTCGGGCTTGAGGATGGAGAAGGTGCGCTCGTTGGCCATGGTCCGGTCCGATACGTTGGAGAAAGGGGTCGCGCGACGCGCTTGGATGAGGATGGCTCGAATGCCACCCGAGAGGCTGCCGGCGCGCCGGGCTTATAGCGGTGGAGCGGTGCCCCCTCAACCGACCGGCGAGCGGGCATCAGGACAATCGCTTGCAAGCAATCCCTAGTTTGCTGTTGGCCTCGGCCGCCGGCGTGTGCCGCCGCGGGCTCAGGCTTTCGCGCTGCGACACGGACATTGCCAATCCGGGCCGGCTGGCGGCTAGCGGCTAGCGCGGCCTTTTTCGGCCTCGCCATGGCTTCAGCGCAACACTGCCGAAAAATCGCCGGATTGCGGGGGCTGATTCGGGAGACGGTTCGCCTGCCCCGGCTCGCCGCCGGGGCGATCCCTTCTCCGCAAGCCACACGCCCGTATCCGGGCTCAGCCTCAGGAGCCATTTCATGCGTATCGCCCTCGGCCTCGCCGCTCTCCTGGCCTCCAGCACGGCCTTCGCCGCCCCGAAGGATCTCTCCGGAACGTGGCTGACGGGGGATGGGCGCGCCAAGATCCGCATCGATCGCTGCGGCCCGGCCGGCGGCAATGCCTGCGGCAAGGTCGTGTGGCTGAAGTCGCCGACCGACGATGCCGGCACGCCGCGCACCGACGTGAAGAACCCCGATCCGAAGAAGCGGGTGCGGCCGATCATCGGCCTGACGCTTCTCGACAACCTCAAGCCGGAGGATGCGGGCTTCGCGGGCGAGATCTACAACGCCGACGAGGGCAAGATCTATCAGGTCAGCCTGGAGCGCGAGAGCGATGCCGAGCTGAACGTGCAGGGCTGCATGCTCAAGGTTCTGTGCGGATCGCAGACCTGGACCCGCGTACCGGACGTGAACCAGCAGGCCGCCGCGGCCCCGGTTGAGGGTCCGGCCAAGCCCGCGAAGGCCGCCAAGTCGGCTCCGAAGGCGCCCGCTGCCCCGGCGGAGTGACCCGCGTCGCGAGCGTCGAAAAAGGGCGCGCCGTCGCCGGCACGCCCTGAAGTTTGCCTAACCTGATGGGGGTCCAGGCTCATCGAAGCTAGGGCTACGCTTGTGCGCGGCAAGGGGACGCCTTCGGCCGAAAGGGCACCGGAGATCCGCTTCGCTCGCTCGTTCCCCGGTTCTTCGGTCCGCCCCCGCACGTCCGTCATCGTCCTGTCGGATGTTTCGGCTTCTCCCTACCCTCGTGGCACCCATGCAACCGTCTTGAAGCCTCGTGCTTCGGCGGGCCGCGGGTGCATTGCGGCGGCGACGGCATCTGCTAGTCCGCTTGCACGGTGGCGGCGGGGGCTGGCGCAGTGTCCATGGTGCGCAAGGAAACAAAGGAAACACGTCGCAGCATCCCTGCCGGACTTGTGGCAGGTCTCGCCGCACTCCTCGGCCTCCAATCCAGTTCCGCAGGCGCAGCCGACCTCGCCGAGCGCGCCCGGCCCCGCTTCCTCGACTGGTCCGGCTTCTATGCCGGGCTGCAGGGCAGCGCCGGCGCCTCCTTCGGCAATTACGATTTCGGCCCGACCACGATCGGCCCGCGCCGGGTGCGCTCGGTCGCGACAGGCGACGCCACCGGCAGCCGCGACCTTGGCGGCGACGCCACCACGGTGGCGGCCGGCGCGTTTGCCGGCTGGACTTGGCAGAGCGGGCCTCTCGTCTACGGTATCGAGGCCGACCTCGCCGGCGCCAACCTCAAGCGCGGCGCCCGCTCGGACGCGCAGGGATTCGGCTACGAGGGCATCGATCCGCCCTTCGCCCTGATCCGCGAGAAGACGGACGTGTTCGGGGCCGCCCGCGCGCGGCTCGGCTACGCCTTCGGCAACAACCTTGTCTACGCGACCGCCGGGCTCACCGGCGCCAACGGGCGGGTGCTCGCGACCTATCCGGATCTCGCCGGCGGG
>JAGTAM010000179.1 GCA_023422485.1 Pseudomonadota bacterium
GCGCACGCTTGCGCTCCGCCGTGCGCGGGCGCACCAGTTCGCCGAGCGCGACGAAGCGGTCGTTGTTCCGCTGTCCCGCATCCTGGATGCCGAAGCCCAGAGCGAAAGAGCGGGCGAGATCCGCATCCGCCGCCACGCCGTAGCGCTCGAGCGCGGCCAGGAAGACCCGACGGAAGCCCAAGGGCGTGCACCACGCCTTCTCGGCGAGCTGCATCGGCCAGGTCCACAGGCCGTCGCCGCGGCGGCTGGCGATCTCCTCGCGGGCGATGAAGTAGCCGCTCGCCGGGTGTTCGAGACCGTCGTCGAGGATGCGCCAGTCCCGGTCGGGGGACGGCGCCTGCGCCGCAGGAGCCGGACGGTCGAGCGCGTCGTCGTCGAAGCCGATCTCGATCATGAAAGCCTCCTGCCTCGCCCGCTGCAGAGCGAGCAGCGAATCGGTCTGGAACGTTCCATGAACAGTGCGACTGCGCGCCAGGGAGGTCAAGTGTTTGTTCGCAGTTCGTTCCCGAGGCGCGGTGTCAATTCGAAAGATTGCACGGGGCGAGAACGAAGCGGGATGAGGAAACGTGACCGTGCGGCGCCGTGAGGCACCCTCTGGATTGAGGCGTCGATCGCCATAGGTTGCCCGCGCTGCCACGGTGGCGACGAGCGAGCGAGGCGGTGATGGGCGGTCGCGATGAGGTCGAGACGGCCCGCAGCCAGAGGATGCTCCGCGCGCTCCTGGTTGCCGGGCTGCTGGCCCTCGGCCTCGTCATCGTGTCCGGCTTCCTGCGGGCCCTGATCTGGGCGGTCGTGCTCGCCGTCGCTCTGTGGCCGCTCTTCACCCGCGCCCGCCGACGCTTCCCGCCGGGCCGGCACAACATCCTCTGGCCGGCGGTCTTCACCGGCCTCGTCGCCCTGCTCCTGCTGCTGCCCATCGCCGTGCTGGCGGTCGAGGCGGGCCGCGAAGCGCACGACCTCCTGGCCTATGCCCGCGAGGCCGAGCGCAACGGCATCCCCGTGCCGGACTTCGTCGCGCGCCTGCCCTACGGTGCCGCAGCCGTGACGGAGTGGTGGAACGCCCACCTCGCCCATGCGGGGCTGGCGCACGAACTCAGCGAGCGGCTCAACACCACCGCAAGCCGCGACCTCACCCGCACCGTCGGGGCGGGACTCGTGCATCGGGTGGTGCTGTTCGGCTTCTGCCTGCTGGCGCTGTTCTTCCTGTTCCGGGAGGGCGACGCCGTCGTCGCCCAGTCGCGTCGGGCGAGCGAGCGTCTGTTCGGGCCGCGCGGCGAGCGGGTGGCGCGCCAGATGGTGGCCTCCATCCACGGCACCGTCGATGGGCTCGTCCTTGTCGGACTCGGCGAGGGCTTCCTGCTCGGCATCGTCTACGCGCTGGCCGGCGTGCCGCATCCGGTGCTGTTCGGGGCGCTCACCGCGGTCGCGGCTATGATCCCGTTCGGTGCGCCTTTGGCCTTCGGGCTCGCCGCCGTGCTGCTGCTGGCCGGCGGCGCGGTGGTGCCCGCCGCGATCGTGCTGGCGGCGGGCTTCGTCGTCACGTTCGTGGCCGACCACTTCGTGCGCCCGGCGCTGATCGGTGGCACCACCCGCCTGCCCTTCCTGTGGGTGCTGCTCGGCATCCTCGGCGGCGTCGAGACCTTCGGCCTGCTCGGACTGTTCGTCGGACCGGCGGTGATGGCCGCGCTGATCCTGCTGTGGCGGGAGCTGACGGAGGGGCCGGAAGCGGCGGACTGAGCGTCTCTCACAAAACTCCCGGTGCGCGGTCGTTTACAGAGCGAGAACGGCCGGTGATCGGGAGGTTTGTGAGGCACTCTGAAGAGCCTCAATGCTTGAGCGGCCGTCCGAGCTTCCGCGCCAGGATCCGCTGCGGGCTCTTCTCCGGGTCGGCCTGGTCGGCGACCGCGATGTAGGCGGTCTGTTCCAGCATGTAGCGCCCGCCCATGGCGCCGTGCATCACGAGGTCGGAGAAGGTCACCCAGGTCTCGCCGGGCTGGAAACGCACATCCGCCTGCGGGGCGTTGGCCTGATAGTCGAGGTCGCGCTTCAGGGCGTCGTGGAGATGCAGCATCAGGTGGTCGTATTCCGACCGCTTGGCCTTGGTGATCTTGAGGGCCGCCAGCACGCTCGCCGAGAGGCCGGAATAGCCGGGAAGCTTGGGCAGGAACTTTTCGGCCATCGAGCCGAAATCCTCGCCGACCCGCCACAGCCGCGGCTGACCCTCGGCGTTGATGTTGCGGAAGATGCGCAGAATGCGCCGCTCGCCGATCGGGTTCGAGGGGAAGGCATCGACATGCATGCGCGTGTCGTCGCGCCGCCAGCTCAGCTTGCGCTTGTCGACGTCGAACGGCCGGTAGGAGGTGCCCGCGAGCGAGACCTTCTCGCGGTAGGCCGGGAGATAGGTGTCGATCAGGTCTTGGGCGAAGCGGCGGTAGCGCACCAGCAGGTCGCGCAGGCGCGCCTGTTCCTCCTCGCTGCCGGCCCCGCCCCGCAGCTCGGCGGTCTCGTTGCGGATCGAGACGTTCTTGGCCTTGCCGTCGGCGAAGGGGCGTTCGACGAAACGCTGCTCGAAGGCGTCGAAGGGGAAGTCGAGGTCGCGGAAAACGAGGACCGAGCCGCTCTCCAGCGCCTCGACGAGGGCGGGAGCGCCCGGTGCCGCCTCGGAGCGCGAAACGGGAAGGACGGGGCTGATCATGGCTGGTCGTTTCCGCACGATACGATGGTGCGCGGTGTAACCGACCGGTTCGGGTCCTGCCAACTCGTTAAGCCGCCGCGGCCTTTGGCCTGGTTCCGTTCTTTTGCGGTGGACGAGACATCGCGTCGGCTTGCCCCGCCGCTCGCGCGCGCGCCTCCTGATGCGCAACCTGGGGCATGGATGCGGTGTTGTCCCGCCAGACCTCCGCCCCTCCCGGACGAGGAGCCTGCCATGGCGACGCTGAAGGAATTCGAGGAGGCTCTGCGCGAGCACGGCATGCACATGGCGCTCGCCCTGCTCGAGCGCCTGCGCGAGCGCGACCGTCAGACCCGCACCATTCGTCCGGCCCGGCGCATCACCGGCCAGAAGATGACGCCCGACCTCGCCCGCGCGATCCTGGAACTGCACGCCTCCACCGGCATGACCCAGCAGGAGATCGCCTTCAAGGTCGGGGTGAACCAGGGCCGGGTCAACGAGGTGATCAAGCGCGGCAAGTGGCTCGACGACGATCCGCACGCTCCCGAGGCGGTGGCCCGTGACAAGGCAAAGGCGCGGATGCGCGCCGACCCCAAGCCGCAGCCGAAGCCGCGCTCGAAATCCCTCACCCGCCGGGAGGCGCCGCGTGCGGCGAAGAAGCCGGTCGCGCCCCAGGGGCAGCTCGCGTTCGGAGATCTGTGAGCGATGGCGGGAACGGGTGAGAGGCTCTGCCGGCTGGTGCGGCCCGGCGACGCGTTCATCGGCAAGCAGGGACTGTCCTATGCCCCGGGCATCTCGGCGGAGACGGCGGGCGCGACCGGCATCCACCTGCAGATGGTGACGATTCCGCCCGGCGCCCGCGCCAAGGCCCACAAGCACGAGGGCCACGAGACCGCGATCTACGCCCTCTCGGGCACCTCCTGCACGTGGTGGGGGGAGCGGCTGGAGCACCACACGGAGCTGCAACCCGGCGCGTATTTCTACATCCCGGCCGGCGTGCCGCACCTGCCCTACAATCCGAGCCTGAGCGAGCCCTGTACGGCGATCATCGCCCGCACCGATCCGAACGAGCAGGAGAGCGTCGTCCTGCTACCGGAACTCGACGGGATACATCCGTGACCGACGCTGTTGAGGAGACAGATTTCCTCGCGCCGGATCCTTCCCATGCGACGCCTCCTCTCGCGATGTGCCCTGGCCTCCGCGGCCCTGCTCGTCGCCGGCACCGGCCCTGCCCTGGCGCAGCGCCTCTCCACCACGAACCTCACCTGCGCCCAGGCCCGGGCCGTGGTCCTGCGGCAGGGGGCGGCGGTGCTCGGTACAGGCGGCGCGACCTTCGACCGATTCGTGCGCGACCGCTCGTTCTGCGAGGCGACCGAGATCGGCCGGCGCGCCTTCGTGCCGACCCGCGACACGCCGGGCTGCTTCGTCGGCTTCACCTGCTACGAGCCGAGCCGAGGCGACCGCTTCGGCGATTTTTAGAGCGTCGTCATTGCATCGTCGTTTTCCGAAAGCCGGGGGCCACCTGTCGGGACGATGCTCAACGCGCCCGACACGAAAACGCCCCGGCCGCGACGGCCGGGGCGCTCCCCTTCAGGAATCCTGCCGGTTCGGCCGCTGGATTACGCCGCCTGCTGGACCGATCCCTCGATGACCGGCTGGCTCGACGGCCGGCTGGCGATCTCGATGCGGCGCGGCTTCTTCGTCTCCGGGACCTCGCGGACAAGATCGACGTGGAGGAGGCCGTTCTCAAGCACGGCGCCGGTCACCTGAACGTGGTCGGCGAGCTGGAAGCGGCGCTCGAAGGCGCGGGCGGCGATGCCCTGGTAGAGAACCTCGGACGACTTGCCCTCGGCGGGCTTACGCTCGCCCTTGATGGTGAGGGCGTT
>JAGTAM010000180.1 GCA_023422485.1 Pseudomonadota bacterium
CCGACTTCCAGATCGAGAGCTATCTGCGCCACCAGGGCCTCAGCTTCGTCGAGCGCTTCGACGCCAACGCCTACCTCTACCTGACGCGGGCGATGGACTATTTCGATCTCGCCGAGGACCATGGCGGGGTGCTGGCCAACGCCTTCCGCGGTTCCAAAACCCGCTTCTGCGTCATGTCCTTCACCTCGGACTGGCTGTTCCCGACCGCCGATTCCCGCGCCATCGTCCACGCGCTGAACGCCGTGGCGGCCCCCGTCGCCTTCGTCGAGGTCGAGAGCGACAAGGGCCACGACGCCTTCCTGCTCGACGAACCGGCGATGTTCTCCGCGGCACAAGGCTTCATCGACGCGGCGGCCCGCGCGCGAGGACTCTAGACACGATGAGCGAGAGCTTCACCGACGCCGCCTCCGGCGTGCCCTGGGACGCCGCCGAGTCCCTGCCCCGCGGCGAGGGCGCGACGCGCATCGACCACATCGTCGTGCTCGGCCTCGTGCCGCCGGGCGCGCGCGTGCTCGATATCGGCTGCGGCGACGGCTCGCTCCTGGCGCTCCTGCGCGACCGACGCGGCGTCGATGGCCGCGGCATCGAACTCTCGCGCGAGGGCGTCAACGCCTGCCTCGCCCGCGGCCTGCCGGTGATCCAGGGCGACGCCGACACCGATCTCGCCAATTACCCCGACGACGCCTTCGACGTGGTGGTCCTGTCCCAGACCATCCAGGCGACCCGCAACCCGCGCATCGTGCTGGAGCATCTTTTGCGGATCGGGCGGCAGGTCATCATCTCGTTCCCGAATTTCGGCCATTGGCGGGTGCGGGCCGAACTCGCCTTCCGCGGCCGGATGCCCGTCACCGAGATCATGCCGGAGACGTGGTACGAGACCCCCAATATCCACCACTGCACCATTCGCGACTTCGTCGGCCTGTGCCGCGACGTCGGTGCCCGCATCGAGAAGGCCACCGCCCTCGACGCGCGGGGGCGCCCGATGCGCTTCTCGATGCCGTGGTGGTTCTGGAACCTGATCGGCGCGCAGGGAGTGTTTTTGCTCAGGCGCGGCGGACGAGGATGACCGTTCCGCCACAGCGGATCGTCATCCTCGGGCCGCCGGGCAGCGGAAAATCGACGCTCGCCCGCCATCTCGGCGCCCGGCACGGCCTACCGGTGTTCCACCTCGACCGCGCCTACTGGCGCCCCGGCTGGGTCGAGGCCGAGTCGGAGAGCTTCCGCGCCGAGGTCGAGCGGATCGCCGCGCTTCCCGCCTGGGTGATCGACGGCAACTACACCGACACGATCGCGGCCCGGTTCGCCAGGGCCGATACGGTGATCTACCTCGACCTACCGGCTTGGCGCTGCACGGCGCGGGTGCTGCGGCGGACGCTGTCGAGCTTGGGGCGGGTTCGTCCCGAAGGGCCCGAGGGCTGCCCGGAACAACTCACCTTCGAGTTTCTCAGCTACACCGCACGCTGGAACCGCATCCGCCGGGCGCGCAATCTAGCCCTGACCGAGAGCTTCCCCGGTCGCCGGATCGTCCTGCGCGGTTCCTCGGCGGTCCGCGCCTTCGCGGCCGGCTGATCAGAGCGTTCCCGAACTATCCGCAGCCGGCGTCGAGCCGCCCATCGCCACGGCAACGGGGTAGCCGTGGCGGGCGAGGTCGGCCCGACCCTCGGCGAGCAGTGCGTCGGAGGCCGTCTCGATCCGCGTCTGCACCTCTTTGAGGAAGTCGCTGCGGGACAGGCCCGGCGGGATGACCGGCAAGAACTCGATCACCGTCGTGCCCGGCATCCGGCGGAAACCTCGGCGGCGCCAGTACAGGCCGGTGTTCAGCGCCACCGGCAGGCAAGGCACGTTCAGGGTGGTGTAGAGGTGGGAGGCGCCCTGCTTGTAGGCCGGCGGCGCTCCGGCCGGGCGACGGGTGCCCTCGGGGAAGATGATGAGCTGGCGCCCGTCGCGGATCGCCTGCGCCGCCGCCTTGTTCATCGCCGCCATCGCCCGGGTGCCCTTCGAGCGGTCGATCGGCACCATGCCGCCTCGGGCGAAGTACCAGCCGACCACCGGAACCCACATCAGCTCGCGCTTGAGCACGTAGCCGAAATCATCGAACGGGATCGTCAGCGCCAGCGTCTCCAGCGCCGATTGGTGCTTGGCGGCGACCAGCAGCGGACCCTTCGGGATGTTCTCCAGGCCGCGGAACTCCACCCGCGTGCCGCCGACGACCCGGAGCAACCACAGCACCGTGCGGCCCCAGAACTGCGCCACCCGGATCACGCCCTTGCGCGAGACGAATGCGGGCAGTCCCAGGATCGCGATCAGAGCGGTCGCGACGTAGAACGAGAGGTTGAAGGCGAGCGAGCGGAGGAGGAGCATCGGCGGTCCGCGTGAGAGTGCCGCTCCTTTATCGCGGGTGCCCGCGCTTGCCCACCGTCGCTCCGCGGAAACCCGTCGCTGCCCGATGTGAGCTGTCGCACCGACCGCCACGCGTCTCTCCCGCACGCTGAGGATGCGGTGAAGGTCATCGCCCGGCCCGGATCGAGGCCGGTGAAGGCGATGGGCGGTCCGATCGGACGGAATGTGCCTCTGCGAAGGTCTTTATCAGTATATCTTTTGATAAATTAGGATTTGATTCTGAATTACATATTTATATTCTTAAATCCAGAAAATTTACGCGCGGATTTTTCCTACATTATTGCATAACAAAAGGCATTTACTCTTGATCACCTTGTTGGTACTGTTTGGTTAAGGGGACGCAGAGGGCCTTCGCGCGCGAAAGGACCCTCCTTGGAGCGCGCGGGGAGCGTCATCCATGGTCTGCGCCCCGTCCCTCTACATCTCTTGCCCGGCCGGCTTTGTGCCGGATCGCATCGGGGCCGGCCGTTCCTCGGAGGTGTTCGCCGAGGGGCCGGACCGGGTGGTGAAGCTCTACCGGCAGCCCTTCGAGCCGCAGGCCGTGGCCAACGAGCTGGCGGCGAGCCGCCTCGCCCACGGCTTCGGCCTGCCGGTGCCGCAGGCCTTCGGCCTCGTCGGCCGGGCCGGGCGCACCGGAATCCAGTTCGCGCGTCTCGACGGGCCGCCGATGATGGTGCGCTACGCCTGCAACCCGTTCGGGCTGCTTCTGGCGCTGCGCCGCGTGGCGCGGATCCAGCACGCGATCCATGCCTGTCCCGCTCCCGGCCTGCCCTCGCAGCAGGCCCGCCTCCGCCACCAGATCGCGGGGGCGCGGGTGCCCGAGCCCCTGCGCGCGGCGGCGCTGGCCGCCCTCGACCGCCTGCCGGCGGGGGACCGCCTCTGTCACGGCGACGTGCATCCCGGCAACGTCATCGCGACCCCGACCGGGCTGCATCTGATCGACTGGCAGAAGGCCGCCGCCGGTAATCCCGCCGCGGATGTGGCCCGCTCCGAACTGAGGCTGCGCTACGGCCGGTTCGGGCCGGCCTGGTTCAGCCGGCTTCCCCCCGTGCGGACGGCGCGCCGGCTGATCGCGGCGTGGTACGTGGCGAGCTACCGCGCGGCGAGCGGCCTGCCGCAGGAGGCGATCGCCGCGTGGCGCCTGCCGGTGGCGGTCTCGCGTCTGTTCGGCCAGCCCGCCGGCACCGACGCCGAATTGCTAAGGGCGATCGAGGCGCTGGCTCGCCAAAGTCCGGATTTCGAGAAGGCGAGCCTTTTCGCGGGTCCAGGGCAGAACCCTGGTTGAGGGCCCGTCCCTCACAATCCTTCGGCCAAGGTCCCGCGCTGACGCGGATCGGACGCGCCTGCCAGCAGGCCGTCCTCGGCCATCACCGAATTGGCCGAGCCCGAGGTCGCGCCGACCTTCACGTTGTGACCCTTGGCCCGCAGCAGGGCGAGGGTATCGGGCGAGATCCCCTCCTCGGCCATCAGCACGTCGGGCTGCCACTGGTGGTGGATGCGCGGGGCCGCGACGGCTTGCGCGAGGTTCATGCGGAAATCGAGCACGTTCACGATGACCTGAAGCGTGGTCGTGATGATGCGGCTGCCCCCCGGACTTCCGGTGACGAGGAACAGCCGGCCGTCCCGGAACACGAAGGTGGGCGTCATCGAGGAGAGTGGGCGCGCGCCCGGCGCCACGGCGTTGGCCAAGCCCCCCCCCCGGCCCTAAGCGTTGCCGGCGCCCGGGGTGGGGGAGAA
>JAGTAM010000061.1 GCA_023422485.1 Pseudomonadota bacterium
GTGGGCCCGGTTTTGGCGCCCCCCACCACCCCAGCCCTGGCCCTCCCCCGCGAGGGGGAGGGGAGGCGCGTCTGCCGATGGTTTGGCCTTACTTGGCAGCCGAGCCTTACTTGGCGGCCGACTTCCACTCGCCGACGTTCGGATCGTCGTAGGGACCCTTGCCGTCGAGCGAGAAGACGATCACGCCGCCGCCCATCTGGGTGTAGTTGGCGAGCTTCTTGAAGGCGCCCACCGCACCGAGACCGGCGGTCGGGTCGGCGAGGTCGAACACGAGGCCCACGCCCGGCCAGCCGCCGACGCCGTAGTAGATGGCGACGTACTGCGTGCCCTTGTGGCTGTAGGTCATCGGGTAGCCGATGGCGCCGGACGGGATCTTGAACTTCCAGAGAAGGTCGCCGTTGTCGGAGTCGCGCGCCTTCAGGTAGCCGTCGAGGGTCCCGTAGAAGACGAGGTCGCCCGCGGTGGCCATGGTGCCGCCCCACACGGCGAAGCGCTCCATCTTCTCCCACTTATAGTCGCCGGTGATCGCGTTGTACGCCTTGATCTGGCCGAGACCTTCGTAGTTCTGACGGTCGCCCTTCGGGCCCGGATACATGTTCAGCGTCGCACCGACGAAGAACTGACCCGCACGATAGGGAAGCATGAAGGGCTCCCAATCCATGCAGATGTGGTTGATGCCCATGAAGAACAGTTCACGCTTCGGATCGTACGAGTCGTGACCCTGGTTGTGGTAGCCCATCGCCGAGGGGCAGATGTCCTTGGCCAGGTGGTCCATCCGGGTGCCGTATTCCGGATCGCGCACGGGCTGGCCGGTCTTCAGGTCGACCGATTTGAACACGTTGACCGTGTCGTCGAGCTTGTTGGCCGAGACCAGCGAGCCGTCGGTGCGGTCGAGCGTGTAGACGATGCCGTTGCGGTCCGGGTGGGTCAGCAGCTTGCGGGTCTTGCCGTCCTTGTCCTTCTGCTCGGAGAGCATCATGACGTTGACGCCGGCATAGTCCCACTCGTCGTGCGGGGTCTTCTGGTAGCCGAACTTGGCCTCACCCGTATCGGCGTCGCGGCCGAAGATCGTCATCGTCCACTTGTTGTCGCCCGGACGCATGGTCTCGTTCCACGGCGCCGGGTTGCCGGTGCCGAAGTAGATCAGGTTGGTACCCGGATCGTAGGCGTACCAGCCCCAGTTGGTGCCGCCGCCGATCTTCCAGGCGTCACCCTCCCAGGTGCCGGTGCCGAGGTTCTTCTGGCCGTAATGGGGGTTCTTGATGTTGAAGTCGGAGGCCAGCAGCAGGTCCTTGTCCGGACCCGTGGCGTAGGCGCGCCACACCTGCTCGCCGGTCTTGACGTCGTAGGCGGTGAGGTAGCCGCGCACGCCGAGCTCGGCGCCCGAGGAGCCGATGATCACCTTGTCCTTCACGACGTAGGGGGCGATGGTCAGCGTCGAGCCGACCTTGATGTCGGAGTTCTCGACCTTCCACACCGTCTCGCCGGTCTCGGCGTTGAGCGCGGCGACGTTGCCGTCGAGCTGCGTCTTGAGGATCAGCGCCGGGGTCTTGCCGTCGCCGGGCCAGTAAGCGAGGCCGCGGTTGACGAGGTCGCAGCAGGCCACCGCGCGGGCGGCCGGGTTCTGCTTCGGCTTGTCCTGCCACAGGATCGTGCCCGGATCGTCGAGGCCCAGCGCGAAGGTGTTGTTCGGGAACGAGGTGTGGATGTACATCTTGCCGTCGACGACGAGCGGCGCGCCCTCGTGGCCGTTGAGCAGGCCGGTGGAGAACGTCCAGGCCGGCCGAAGCTGCTTCACGTTGCTCTTGTTGATCTGCTTCAGCTCGCTGTAGTTGTCCGAGTCGTAGTTCTTACCGGGCATTACCCAGTTTTCGTCTTTCTTCGACAACTCGACCAGCTTGTCGTTGGCGTATGCGGCGCTCGACAGCGCGGCCGGCGCGAGCGCCAGCATCGCCAAGGCCGAGACCGATGTCACAAACCTGCTCATCCTGCGTCTCCTCACTGAACCGCCTCGCCTTTCGGCCTCGCGGCATCTCTCAGACGTTCTTCTGAGGTTCCGGGCTCGCTCCGAAGTCCTTCGAAGTGCCGCGTCGTGGAACTAAGAGGATTCTTAGATCGCTGCGGTCTTATAAAAGACTTATTAGCGTCCCTTCGCCTATAATTTCTAGGCTTCGATTGAACGAGATGTCTTTAGCTGGTCGGACATTTCTTGTCGGGACGATAAGGTAATTATAAAATTGCCAAGGGGCAGTGTTCCATTCTTGGCGCGTTGGCTTGACCGCCGCCGAGGCCCGGCGCACCACTATCGTCAACGGGCTCTGGCGAAGCGGCCCGGTGCAGCGGGAGGCTGGTCGGCGATGGCGCAGGGGCGGCGCGCACGGCGCGTTCTGGCGGTGAGCGGCGTGCTCGCGCTGGTGGCATTCGCAGGCGGCCGCGCCCCGGCGGGAGACGATCCGACGCACCGGGGCGCCGCGGCGGCTCCACACGATCTCGCGAGGGGCCGGAGCGCGGCGCTCTATCCCCATGACGGGCGCCGCGACCTGACGGGCGGCGACCGGGCGCGCTATCCGGGAGCCGGGGTTCTGTGGTGCCGCCGCTCGGACGGGGTACCGCAGAAGGCCGCGGCCGCGTGGCTGATCGGGACGGCCTCGCTCGTGATGCTGAACGCTCACAACTTCCGAAACCGGCAACTCGAGACGACGCGATCGGTCGGCGACTGCTATTTCCAGATCGGCGGCCGCAACTACGACTTCGTCGCCGACAGCCTGCGGCTCGGCGTGGCCGCGAACGCCACACGCCTCCACATCACCGACGATTGGGCGTTACTGCGGCTCGCTCAGCCCGCCGACGCCCCGCGCCAACCGGTGCCGGAGGCGGCTCCCGACCTGTCCACGGGCGACCTCGTGCTTCCCGTGACCCTGGTCGCTCCCGGCGGTCACCAGAACTATCGGGGCGACAGCAGCCTGGAGACCTGCACGGTCCGCCGGATCGATCCGCCGACGGAGGGCGGCATCCGCCGTGCCCGCCACGATTGCAACGACGGCTATGGCGGTTCGGGTTCGGGGCTGTTCGACGAGGCCGGGCGGCTGGTGGCGATGCAGAGCGCCTCGCTCTCGATGAACTCCCGGCATGCCTTCGACATCGAGTTCCATTACGGCTCCGCCCTGCTCATCGAGGGCGAATTGCTCGACGCCCTGCGCCGGGCGCAGCGGGAGGAAGGCGCGCAGCCGGCGCCCTGAACGGGGGGCGCGTGGCCGTCCGACCCGGCCGAATCGCTGTGGACAAGGCGATCCTCGAATCGGGGGCGGATCTCGAATTAGGGGTGGGTCAGGATGCCCCCGGAACAGCCCCTGCGCACCCAGGTTGCCCGGACGCCAACCGAGACACCGGGAGACGACCTATCCATGTCGAAGCATCTGAAGACGGATACGCCGAGCGATGCCGACCTGAAGGGCAATCCGGGCATCGGCCAGTCGAAGGGCATGACCGGGACGGACCCGGAGGCGATCCGTGGTGATTCCACCGTCGAGGGCGATGTCGAGAATGAGACCACGCCGGAGGGCGGCGTCGATCCCGATCATCGCGGACGGGGCAACGCCTGAGCGATCGTCGAGGCGGCGCCTCAGTCGAGCAGCCACCGTAGGGAGCGGCGCAATTCGTTCGTGCCGTTCCGGTCGAACCAGGCGCCGTGGCTGAACACGACGCGCTCCGGCGACAGGGCGACCAGCCTCGCGGCGGCGCGGGCCGCCTCGCGCTTGTGCAGGCGGATCACCATCCGGAGGTAGATCGGTGCGCGCCCATCGGGCGCGGTCGCCCCGGCGATCCGCAGAAGCGGGCGCAGCAGGGGCGGCAGCTTGCCCGGTTCCAGGTTCAGCACGAGATCGGTCAGGATCAGCGTCGCCGAGGCGGCATGGTGGAAGGCCACCTCCCGGAACCCGAGCCCGCCGGGCACCACGGTCTGCGTCAGGTCGGCGGACCATTCGGGCGGGGCCGCCTCGCCGAGATCCCGGTCGAGCCGCAGGCCGGCCTGGCGGACCTGCCGGCGCTGGCGCAGGTTCGGGGCGGCCCAGGTCAGGGCCTGCGGGCAATGGCGCTGCCATTCCTTCAGATAGGTCCAGTGCGCGACGTTGGGCGCGACGAGGTGTCGGATCGGCCCGAGGGCCTCGATCTCGCGGTGCAGGCCCGCGTCGTAGCGGGTCGGCGAGTGCAGCCAGAGGCCGCCGTCGGAGAGCCGCACCACGGTCATGCGCACCGGCAGCGGCAGCCCGGCGGCGTGGATCGGGCCGCTGTCCACGATCC
>JAGTAM010000091.1 GCA_023422485.1 Pseudomonadota bacterium
GGACGGGATCGGACGGGCGCGCATCCGCCTCTCCTCACTTGCCGTCGGTGAGGGCGGGGTCGATGGCGGCCTTGACGTCTTGCGGGGTCTTGTAGACCTCGAACTTGACGTTGAAGGCGTCCGCGTGCCGGCTCGACCCGTAGAGCGAGCCGAAGCCATCGGCATCCTTCATCACGGCGCGGCCGTCGGCGAGCTTCAGGAGCTTGGTGCCCTTGAGGAAGCGGGTGAAGACTGCCGGCTCGATCCCGACCTTGGCCGCCATGATGGCGACCGCGTCCCCTTGCGTCTTCGGATCCTCGATGTAGCCGACAACCCGGTCCCACAGGCCGACGAGCTTGATCCAGTCGGCCCGCCGCGCCGCGAGGCTCGCCGGCGTCACCGTGATCACGTCGTAGATCAGGCCCGGCCGGTCGGCGGAGGTGTAGAGCGGGCGGGCGCCGGGCGCACCCTTCATCGCTTGGCCGGCGATCGGCTGCCATGCGCCGATGGCCGCGACGTCGCCCGAGGCGAGGATCTGCGGCGTCTCGTTGGTCTTGGCGTTGACCAGCGTCACGTCGCTCTCCTTGATCCCGGCCTTCTGCAGGCCGTCGATCAGGAGCAGGTGCTCGACGAGGCCGACTTCGAGGCCGACCTTCTTGCCCTTGAGGTCCGCCAGCGACTTCACCCCCGGCTTGCCGACGATCATGTCGTTGCCGTTCGAGTAGTCGGTGAGCAGGATCATGACGTTCCGGGCGCCGTTGCCGCTCATCACGAGCGCGTCGCCGTTGGTGCAGGTCACCGCGTCGAGCTTGCCCGCCGAGAACGCGTCCATCGAGGCGGAGTAGTCGAACCACTCGAACTTGGCGTCGATGCCGGCCTCCTTGAGCCAGCCCTTGTCGATCGCGACCTGCCACGCCACCCAGCCCGGCCAGTCGCTGTAGCCGATGCGCAGCGGCTCGGCGGCCTGCGCCGTCGGCGCGGCGAGGAGGCCGAGCGCGAGGGTCAGCACCGACAGGCCGCGCCGGACGCTCCTGAGGCCGCCGGTGATCAGACTCGGGATGCGCATGTCTCGTCTCCTGATCTATCTCGTCTTCTGAGCAGGCCGCTGCGGCCGGACACAGAGCTTGGGGGCGAGCGCGGGCTATCGAGCGCGCGCAGAGGCGGCGACGGAGGCGAAGCCCGTCGTCGGAGTGTCAAAGCAGGCGTGTTGGCAGGCGTGTTGGCAGGCGGCGCGGACGCGGAGCGTCTTCGCGCCGGGCGCGGCCTATGAAGCGAGGTGAGGGAAACCGGGGGGACGCGCGGCCAGGACGGGACGCGGAAGGACGCCGCCCGAAGGCATCGAACAGTCGATCGTGGAGGCTCTGCCGGGCATACGTCCCTTCCAATACAGAAAGAGATTGTACAAGACCTGTCCTTGCCAATCTCTGGCCAGTGAGGTCTCCCGGGCTTTTATCCCGCCGTGCATCCGGGCGGATGTCTCCCGCCGCGGCAACCGCTCTCGGACCGAACACATCGAAGCGATGCTGGAACCCTAGCGATCAACTCGATGACAATTTTAAGATTGGCAAATTTCTCAGTCAAGCAAAGAGCATTCCGCAACTGCGAAAGTTTTTACCTTCCATGCCCATGTTTTAATCGCATTGCAGTTCGAGTTGGCATTCGGTGCCGTCGCGTGACGGGCTCTTGCCCGCCTCTCAGCATCCTCCACCGTCCTGTCGGCAGCCTCATCCCCGCGCGAGCAGGGATGCTCCGACGTCGCCGCCGAGGTCGATCATGTGCAGACCCTGTTCCGGCGCGAGCGGGGATGCTCCAGGCTATTGGCCGGAAATTCAGCGCATCGTGCTCTTGGACGGACCGGCAGTCCTCGGCGATCCGTCGCGGTGGCCGGGCCAGACCGCGTGCCTGCGCACGACGACCGAGACGATCCAGGGCCTTGTGGAAGCCGGGACAGTGCGGCCGGTCGATGCCGATGCCGCGGCTCGCCTGATCAACGGCGCGGTCGCACAGAACGACGAGGGTCTGTGCCGCTTCAACTCGCCCTATTTTCGTGGGCGGTGCTCATCCGAACAAGCGACTGCACACGGTCCGAGATTTCGACGGTTTAAAAACCGGCAGGCCGTGTTGCCGCTGAACACGCGACCCGCCGGCTTCCCGGCGAGGGGTCCCCGATGGAGGTTCACCGGGGCGCTTCACATTCCCGGCCGCGCCCCATCAGGGACGCACCGCGGGCGTCTCCATGGGCAGCGGGGCGGCGCGCGACGCCAGATAGAGTTCGAGCGCGACGTAGTCCGGCGCCCCGTAGCCGAAGGGCTCGGCCCGCATCCCGGTCATGCAATTGCGCAGGCGGCGCTGCAGCGAGCCCAGGCCCTGCCATTCGAGGCGGTAGAGCGGGTAGCCGGTCTGGTGCCCCTGAGGGATCACCGCCGAACCGAGGCGACGGCCCCAATTCCCATCATGACAGATCGCGCAGGACAGACCGAGTTGGCCCTGACGCGCCTCGAACAGCGCGCGGCCCTCCGCCCGCGCGGATGCGAGCCGGGGGTCGTCCGGAGGCGCGACGGGCAGGCCGCGCGACTGGGTGGCGACGAAGGCCGTCAGTGCCAGCAGGTCGGGGCTCTCGTAGGCGAGCGGGTCCGCGCCCTGGTGTTCGCGGCGGCAGGCGTTGACCCGGTCCTGAAGGTCGATCGGCCGCGCGGTCCGGGCGTCCCAGGCTGGATAGCGTGCCGCCACGCCACGCATGCTGGTTGAAGCCTCGCCGTGGCAGCCGGCGCAGGCCGTTCGGCCCGACATCGGCGGCTTCGTCCAGAGCTCGGCCCCGTCCGCAACGGCGAGCATGCCGGGATTGGCGCTGTCGTCCCGCTGCATTGCCTGGATCTCGGCTCCCATCTGGTCGAAGCTTGAGCGCCGGTCGGCCGGCGCGATCGGCTCCGCGCCGGCCAAAGCCGCAGTGAGCAGCAGCGGGACCAGGACGACCGGCAGCGAGGAGCCTGGGCGGTGGGGCATGGCGGGGTTCAGGCCACTGTGATGGCCGCGGTCTCGGTCTGCTCGAAGCCCGCGTCGCCCCGCCAGATGAAGGTGAAGCGGCCGCTCGCCGTCGCGATCCAAGTGAAGGTGAGGTAGGGGTTTGCGGCCGAGGCCGGGAACAGCTCGGCGCGAAAGATCTCCTCGCCCTCGAAGCGGCAGAGGAATTCCGTGACGATGTTGCGCGGCAGGATGCGCCCGTCCGCTCCGGGTCGGAAGCCCGTTTCCATCGGGTGCGAGAGTAATGTCTTGATCGCGATCACCTCGCCGGGTCTGGCGGACTTGGGTAGGTTGATCAGGGTCCGGGCCATCCGGCTCAGCCCTCCAGGCAGGCAGCGAGCGTGACGATCGCGTCCGCGCTCGCCGACCAGTAGGTGCCGTCGCTCATCTCCGCGATCGCGGTGATGCGCTGCGTGTCGGCGAGCCGGATGCGCGTGGCGACCTGGGCCCGGCCGGCGCCCGGCCGCAGATGGAGCGTGACGACGTTCGGCTGCGGGTTCTTCTCGTTAAACACGCCGATGCGGCGCACATGGTCCGCAGGCGTCATCGGGCTCTCGACGGAGACCGTCAGCGGCACCGTGTTGCCGTTGTCGACGAGTGGGGGCAGGTCGAGGCTGACGCGGCCCGGCCGGATCGGGTTGTCGCCCGCGAAGCGGCGGATGGCGGATTCGGTCGTCTCGGTGCGGGGCTGCGCCGCCGCGGCCGGCCGCAGGGCGAGCGCCAGCAGCGTGCCAGCGGCGCCGGCGACGACCCGGCGCCGGTCGATCGAGTCCGTCGGTCCCATCGTCATCGTCCTCATGGCGTCCCCTCGGGCTCGCGCAGGGTCGCCAGGAAGGCGACGACGTCCTCGATCTCGCCCGCGCTGAGGATCGGGCGTCCCTGCCACGCCCGGCCCACACGGGTGAGCCCGGCGAGACTGTAATAGGATGGCATGATCGTGTCCGGGTTCAACGCCCGTCCGTCCACCAGCCGCAGGCGCAGTTGCGCCGGGCTCCGGCGGGCGCCGATGCCCGTCAGATCCGGGGCGAGATTGCCCTGGAAGCGTTCGTCCGGGAAAGGCCCCGCATGGCAGAGAAGGCAGAGGCCGCGCGAACGGTCCGCCACGATGGCCCGGCCGCGGCCCGCGTCGCCCGGCGCGCCGGTCAGGGACTCGGGGATCGCGTCACCGACGATCCGATAGGGCACCAAACCCTCCTCGGCCCGCGCCGCCGTGACGGCGAGCGCCAATACGATCGGGACGAGGCGGGCGGCACGGCGCGCTCGCCTCACCCGAACACGTCCCGGGTGATCGTCCGGTACCAGCCCTCGGCATAGGCCGCCTCCTGCGCGCGCACCGCGTCGGGCGCGTCGAGCGGGCTGATGCCGCCGGCGCCCGGCACGTCCGCCAGCAGCCCGTTGGTCGGGCGGAACACGCCCGCGATCGAAATGCCGTAATCGGGGGCGACGAGGCTCCAGCAGGTGTTGATGAGTCTCGGATTCTGCGGATCACGGCCGGCCAGAGCGTCGATCACCGCCTGCGCGCAGACCTTGCCCTGCGCATTGGCCGAGAAGGCGGATTTCGGCATCGCCCCGGCGATGGCCGCGTCGCCGATCACGTGGATGCCGGGCACGAGGCGCGACTCGAAGGTCACGGGGTCGATCGGGCACCAGCCGCTCCGGTCGGTGCAGCCCGCGAGCGCGGCGATGCGACCGGCGCGCTGGGGTGAGATGATGCAGGCGACGTCCGCCTTGTACTCGGCGAAGTCGGTGCGCACGACCATCGCCCCCGGATCGACCTCGCTGACCTGCCCGCCCGCGGCGAGCGGCACGTATTCGAGCACATCCGGATAGAGCTTGGCCCAGGCCGCCTCGAACAGCTTCTGCTTGGAGAAGGTGTCCTTGGCGTCGAGCAGGATGAGCTTCGCGCGCGGCTTTCGCGTCTTCAGGAAATGGGCAATCAGGCTGGCCCGCTCGTAGGGGCCGGGCGGGCAGCGATAGGGGTTGGCCGGCGCCGAGAGGACGACGGTGCCGCCCTCCGGCATGGCGGCGAGCTGCTGCGCCAGGAGCACGGTCTGCTCCCCCGCCTTCCAGGCATGCGGCATGGCCTCGGCGGCCGCCGCGTCGTAGCCCGGCACGGCGTCGAAGCGCAGCTCGATCCCCGGCGAGAGGATCAGGCGGTCGTAGGCGAGCGCCGTCCCGTCGCCGAGCCTCACCCTGTGCGCGACCGGATCGACGGCATCGGCGCTCGCGCGCACGAGCCGGACCGCACGGCCGAGGGCGTCGTAGCCGAAGGTTTGCGCCGCGATGCCGCGCAGGCCCACGACGACCGCGTTGCTGCCCGTGCAGGCGACGTAGCGCTCGGCCGCCTCGACGAGAGTCACGTCGATGCCGCCCGCGGCGAGGCAGCGGGCCGCCG
>JAGTAM010000163.1 GCA_023422485.1 Pseudomonadota bacterium
TGATCGTGCCCCTGTTCGTGGGCCGTGAGAAGTCGATCCGCGCGCTTGAGGAGGCGGTTCGCTCGGACCGGCACATCCTGCTCGCGACGCAGATCAATGCCAGCGACGACGATCCGGCCACCGATGCCATCTACACGATCGGCACGCTCGCCTCCGTGCTGCAGCTCCTAAAGCTGCCCGACGGCACCGTGAAGGTGCTGGTCGAGGGCGCCGGCCGCGCGCAGATCGAGGAGTTCGTCCGCTCCGACGAGTATTACGAGGCGCGCGCCCTCACGCTCGCCGACGACCTCGGCGACCGCGTCGAGGCCGAGGCCCTCGCCCGCTCGGTGATCTCCGAGTTCGAGAACTACGTGAAGCTCAACAAGAAGATCTCGCCCGAGGTCGTCTCCGCTGTCACCCAGATCGACGAGCCGTCCAAGCTCGCCGACACGGTTGGCTCGCACCTCGCGGTCAAGATCGCCGACAAGCAGGCGATCCTCGAAATCCCCACGGTGGCGCAGCGCCTGGAGCGCGTGCTGTCGCTGATGGAGAGCGAGATCTCCGTACTGCAGGTGGAGAAGCGTATCCGGACCCGCGTCAAGCGGCAGATGGAGAAGACCCAGCGCGAGTACTACCTCAACGAGCAGATGAAGGCGATCCAGAAGGAACTGGGCGACAGCGAGGACGGCCGCGATGAGCTGGCCGAGCTCGAGGAGAAGATCGAGAAGACCAAGCTGACGAAGGAGGCTCGCGACAAGGCCACCGCCGAGCTGAAGAAGCTGCGTCAGATGTCGCCGATGTCGGCCGAGGCCACGGTCGTGCGCAACTACCTCGACTGGATGCTCGGCATCCCGTGGGGCAAGCGCTCGAAGATCAAGAAGGATCTGCTGGGCGCGCAAGCGATCCTCGATTCGGATCACTTCGGCCTCGACAAGGTCAAGGACAGGATCGTCGAGTATCTCGCCGTGCAGCAGCGGGCGAACAAACTCACCGGCCCGATCCTCTGCCTCGTCGGTCCCCCCGGCGTCGGCAAGACCTCGCTCGGCAAGTCGATCGCCAAGGCCACGGGCCGCGAATTCGTCCGGATGTCGCTCGGCGGCGTGCGTGACGAGGCCGAGATCCGCGGTCACCGCCGGACCTATATCGGCTCGATGCCCGGCAAGATCGTCCAGTCGATGCGCAAGGCTAAGACCTCGCACCCGCTCATCCTGCTCGACGAGATCGACAAGATGGGCATGGACTTCCGCGGCGATCCGTCGGCGGCACTCCTCGAGGTTCTGGATCCGGAGCAGAACGCGACCTTCAACGACCATTACCTTGAGGTCGATTACGACCTGTCGAACGTGATGTTCGTCACCACCGCGAACACGCTCAACATCCCCGGCCCGCTCATGGACCGGATGGAGGTGATCCGTATCGCCGGCTACACCGAAGAGGAGAAGCTGGAGATCGCTCGCCGCCACCTGATCCCCGAGGCTGTCAAGAAGCACGGGCTCGGCGCCGACGAGTGGTCGATCACCGACGACGGTCTGATGATGCTCATCCGCCGCTACACGCGGGAGGCGGGCGTCCGCAACTTGGAGCGCGAGATCTCCAACCTGATCCGCAAGGCGGTGAAGGAGATCCTGATCACCAAGGTGAAAAAGGTTGAGGCCAACCCCGAGACGTTGCCGGAATTCCTCGGTCCGCCGAAGTTCCGCTACGGCGAGATCGACGCGGACGATCAGGTCGGCGTGGTGACGGGTCTGGCTTGGACCGAGGTCGGCGGCGAGTTGCTGACGATCGAGGGCGTCATGATGCCCGGCAAGGGCAAGATGACGGTCACGGGCAACCTGCGCGACGTGATGAAGGAGTCGATTTCGGCGGCGGCGAGCTACGTCCGCTCGCGGGCCATCGACTTCGGCATCGAGCCGCCGCTGTTCGAGCGCCGGGACATTCACGTCCACGTTCCCGAGGGGGCGACCCCGAAGGACGGTCCGTCGGCGGGCATCGCCATGGCCACCGCCATCATCTCGACGCTCACCGGCATCCCGGTGCGCCGCGACGTGGCGATGACCGGTGAGGTGACGCTGCGCGGTCGCGTCCTGCCGATCGGCGGTCTGAAGGAGAAGCTGCTCGCCGCGCTCCGCGGCGGCATCAAGACGGTGCTGATCCCCGAGGAGAACGCCAAGGACATCGCCGAGGTGCCCGACAGCGTGAAGAACGGCCTGGAGATCGTGCCCGTCTCACGAATGGATCAGGTGCTGCAGCACGCCCTCGTGCGCCAGCCCGAGCCGATCGAGTGGGACGAGCCGCTCCCGGCCAAGACGCCGAAGCGCGACGAGGACGGTGCGGCGGTCATCGCCCACTGATCCAGCGGTCCATGCAATGAACGAAGCCCCCGGAGCCACGCTTCGGGGGCTTTTTTCGTCGGCAGGGGAGGGGAGGCCGCGGGGCGGACTTGCGCAGCTGCGTTCGCTTCCGTAACGCTGCGCTGCGCCGGATCGGGCGGTTAGCTCAGTTGGTAGAGCGTCTCCTTTACACGGAGAGGGTCGGGGGTTCGAGTCCCTCACCGCCCACCATATACTTCAGGCACTTAGCCCGCACACTGCTTACCAGCCATCCCGATTTGTAAGCACATAGTAAGCGCCGGGCTGAAAATGGCGACCCCAGACCCTACCGTCGCCGCCTGGATCGCCGAGGGCGAGACCACCATCGCCCTGTTCTGCATCGCCAAGGGCTGCGGGCATCACGCTGCGGTCGACATCACCCGCCTGCCGCCTGAGACGAGGCGAAGCCAGATCATCCGGCGCGCCCGCTGCTCGGCCTGCGGATCGCGCGAGGTGCAGCTGATGCGGGACATGGATGCGCATTACGAGCGGATGGAGGCGGGGGGCAGCTTCAGCGCGAGCTACCCGGGCGGCGAGGGCTGAAACGAAAAGCCCCGCGCGGCGGGTGCCGGCGGGGCTGAAAAGATGCGCCTGGAGCCTGGAATGAGAGACACCGCGCTAACCTGTGCCAGAAAGCCAACCTCTCTTTCGGCGCAATTTGAAGGCAGTCGGCCTGGATCTTTACCGACGTGACGGACGCCATGGCCGCCGACCCACAAGCTCGGACGAACGAGCCCCGAAGCCACCTAGATGTCTATCTGCGCGTTCTGAGCGCCCTCATGCTCCGCGATATGCGCAGTCGCTTCGGCGGGAACTATTGGGGATACCTAGTGCAGGTTTTGTGGCCCTGCGTCCACTTGGCCATTATAGCCGGCGCCATGGCCTGGCGTGGCATGACATCCCCGATAGGGGATAGCACCCTCGTATTCATTGCGACAGGAGCTGTCCCAGCCCTGGCTTTCCAATATATATCCCGCGAGGTTATGAAGGGATACCTGATCCACAAACCTCTGACCTATTTCCCTCAGGTTAAAAAGTTTGACACGGTTGTCGCGCGAATTCTTGTGGAGATAGTCGGAAGCTTCTTGGGGTTGTGCATCGTGCTAGTCGTCTTGTATTCGTTCGCAGGCGACCCGGTCCCCGTTGACATGTTTATGGCCATTACAGGCTACCTAGCCGCAATTGCCTTAGGAATTGGCATCGGAACAATTAATGTCGGTATTGTATCCATATTTCCAGCATGGGTTATTGGGTACATATTGTTTACCGTGCTAGTTTATATGTCCAGTGGGGTTTACTTCCTTAGCTGTTATATGCCAGAACAGATTTATGAGATTATGAGGTGGAGCCCGCTAGTCCAGATCATAGAGTGGGTCCGCCTTGGATACGATCCGTCCATACCGGCACAAATAGACTACATATATGTTATCGGATGGATCTTCGGATCGCTGACTGTCGGCCTGCTCATGGAGCGCTTTGTCGTGCGGGCGCAGGCATGAAGTGGACCGAGAGGTCTAAAGCGCGCCATTCGTAGCAGTGAGCCGCGGAGATTGGCGGCTCCCTCAGAATGTAATACCCTTGTCCAAGCACTGGAGGGAACATGGCTCAATCGGTCGACATCAATAGGGTTCTGCCTTGTGAGGCGCATGTCCACGCGCCCCGTCATGCTCCGTACGGCGACGATCCGCAGCATGAGGAGCATCTGATCCAGCAGGCAGCCGCTATCATCGGACGCCAGATCGTGACTGGCGCCGCAGCGTACGAGAAGCTGACGACCGATTTCGACACCATACACGTCTGGCGCGCAGCGGTGCTAATGCCGGATGAGGTATCGAGTGCCATGGACGCTCTACTGGCGGCCGAGCGGCGAGGACATGAGAAGGCGGTCGCGCGCCTTCAGAATGCCGCCGAGGAGGCGGCCGGCGATCTGGCCATAGCGCTCAAGAAGATCGCGGCCGATTTGCGCTCCGTCTAATTCCCCGCGTCAAAGGAAGGCCCCGCGCAACGCGAGCTGCGCGGGGCCTTGCTGTCCGATTGATGGTTCTATTGAGAATTGCGCGACTTTGCGAATTTAATAAAACCATCCATATCGCGACTTAGAAATTTTGCTCCATGGCGCTCGATCTCATCTAGCGGCCAATCCCACCATTTAATTTCAAGTAGATCGGCGATCTGCTGCTCGGTGAAGCGATACTTAACGACGCGCGCCGTGTTGCCGACAGCGATGGCATAGGGCGGTATATCCGACGACACCACTGATCCGGCCCCAATGACGGCTCCGTGTCCGATGTTCACTCCAGACATAATCATCACTTTGCCGCCAATCCAGACGTCGTTGCCAATCACGACATCTTTAGGCTTGAGAACTTCTTCGTCCGGAATTCGGAATGAGGGATCGCTGCAACGAAGTGGATACGACGTGACCCAATCAGTGTGATGGTTGCCGCCGAGGTATATGACGACGCCAGACGCAATTGACGTGTAGTTTCCGATGATAAGGCGAGAGCCCTCGTTCCACGACCATACCTCAGGGGCTCCGTAAGTCTTTTCTCCAATATCCCAAGTACTGGCCTCTGGATGGCCGGCAACTGCTTGGCGCGTGTAATGCAACATATTCCCACCTTTGACAGGCATTGAGCGGCCAACCAAGCCAACCCTCAGCGCCGGAACAAGGTATGGGACTGGCGACAATTCGGCAACCGAGGTAGGTTCGCGGCGGCAATCGACAGAACCCGGCCGGAGCGGAATGCTGCACGCTGGCTAGATGGACAGGTCAACAAGTGTCAGTTCTACAAACCTTTTTTTACGGCGAGTTATCTGGATATCATGCGCTCTGTCTGAAGAGTTTTCATGATCACGGGCACGATGTTGTCGTCTACGCGTATGATGAGACTGATCTTCCAGATTTTTGCATCAAGAAAGATGCTGGATCGATCGTTAGCAAGGACGATATCTTTTTCTACAAGGATGGCGGCAGCGTTTCATGCTTCGCAAATCTGCTTCGCTATGAGATGCTGCATAAGGTCGGTGGATGGTGGATTGATGCCGATGTCCTCTGCCTTACAAAGGCATGGAGCGATGACTCTGACATAATCCTTGGGCGGGAAAGCGAAAGCTTTGTGAATACCGCCGTCATGAAGTGGCCCTCGGGGCACCCCCTGCTACGTGAAGCCGCTGATGCGTGCTGGAGGCTCAGGGGAGAAGCGTTCTGGGGGCAGACGGGGCCACGCTTCATGACTTGGCTAGTCGGTCAGTATGGCCTGGAAGACAAGGTTAGGGAACAGTCGGCATACTATGCTGTTTCGCATGAGGATTGGGCCGACTTCTTTGATCCCGCAAAAGCGCAAAGTGTTTTGTCGCGGGCTTCTGGCGCTGATGGTCTGCATCTGTGGTGGGAGATGTGCCGGCGTGGAGGCATCCGCCCCGACGCGCTGCCAGAAAAGGGGTCGTACCTCGACGCCGTGATTGTCCAACATCACGCTGAGCGGTTTTTTAAACCAGCCATCGGGGCTCGATCTGAGTGATGTCGGGCACGGTCGCGACAGCGGCCAAGTTGCGCGAAAGCCCGCTCGGGCGGGCCCGGCGTGGCTGATGTGCGTTCGGCGCTCTGCAAAGTGAGCTACGCCTCGTATCACCGAACGAGCGGTGCTTCATGGCCTTAGCCTGGGATTTACACCCTACCCTCCGAACGCGGGTGGAAGTTAGCACATTGACCGAAAGCGAGAAACCCCGCCGCGGCTTAGCCGGGCGGGGCTGAGATTGAGTGAGTTTAGCGGGATCGGGCTATAGATCGGCCGTCAGGTCGGTGCGGATCCCCCGATCCAGATCTCCCCCGTTCGCCACCAGTCCCCGATGTAGGGCCGGGTCCGCTCGATCGCCGGGCCGATGTCTGGCCGGCTTACGGCAGCGGGGTCGCCCCGGAGCAGTCTACGTTGAACCGCGTGACGGCGTCGTCCCGCCGCTGCCGCCAGAACAGCCGCTGGAACCAGTTGCACGCCGCTGACGGGCTATCGACGATCTTCGCCGGACCGCATGGGAAGTCGTCGGGGATATGCTCCTTGATGTACCATGGCTTGCGATCCAGTTCCCACGGCGGTGTCCGGAAATAGACGTCTTCGAGGTTCTCCCGGCGGAAGGCGCCCTTTGGGCCTGGCACCTCGGAGATGAGCAGACGCTCGTAGTTCAGCTCGCACTCGTCCTGATAGTCGATCGTGCGGGCCATGTAGAAGTTGGCGCCCGGCGGCGTGTTCGGGGTGATGACGGCGGTGTTCAGCACCTCGTAGGGCCAGCGCCGGGCCCCCGCGACCGCCCCCAGGTAGAGGGCGAAAAGGATGAGGCAGGCGCCGCCGGCCGAGATCCAGCAGCGGTTGAGCATGCGATTGAGGCGCGAACTCATTTCTGCACCGCTCCTGTGATGAGGTGCCAGATCTCGCGGAGGACGGGCAGCCGCTCCATGATCCAGGCGAGTTGATCACTGAACCACCGCGCACCGGCGAACCCGGCGATCACCGCGGCGATGGTGAGGTGCTTCACGCGCCGCAGGAACCGGCTGACAGCCTCCCGCTCAAGGCGCTCGTCGACCATTTCGTCGATCTCGGCGAGCCGTTCTGGCGTCTGGCGGGCGAACCACGCGTGCCAGTAGGCCTGGAACTTGATCGGCAGCGCGCGGCCGCCGAGATGGACGGCCGTCTCAGCGCTCGGCTCAACAAAGGGGCCGAGGCCGTACCGGTCGCCGTAGGTCGGGTCCATCCGATGCAGGGCCCGCTCGGCCTCGATGCCATCGACGAAGCTGTCATCCGGCGGCGGCACCGCGTTCTGCAACCCCTCGCTCACACCTCGGACCACATCCCGTGGCCGCTTGATGCTGTCCTTCCCCGGCCGTCGACGCGGACCCATGACAACTCCGGTTGAGCATCTTCTTGGCCGGGATCAGCGCATGGCAGCAGGCGCGTCGCACACCGCCCGCCACTTCGCGTTCAGGGCGCGGAGCTGCCGGCGGGTCTCCGCCGTGTCCTTCGCCGAGTAGAGGACCGGCGCCGTCATGGTCCGGCAGAACCGGGCGGCTGGCGGCGTCGGGTCGGGGCTCTGGCAGGCGAACACAAAGAAGCCCGCCACGGTGCAGGTGACGATCATGTCAGGCGGCCCTCTCGGGGCGCCGGTCGAACCGGTCGCTGATCTCCTCACGGAAGCGGTCGATGCCGCCGACCATGATGGGCGCGTAGTTCTCGGTTTCGCGCGCCTTCGCCACCTCGGCGTCGTAGTCGGCGAGGTCCATGAAGTGGATGCGCTCCGACTTCTGAACCCACTCGACGGCCGCTTGGATCTCGGGAAATCCGTAGCCGCACCACTGCTTCAACTCGTCGAGGCGATGGCGGATGTAGCAGAGGCGGTCCTGTGCATCCCGCGCCTCCTCGAAAGCCTCGGGGCGGATCAGTTTCGCCAGCCAGCGTCGCATGCCGCGCTCCTATTCAGGTCTGAGGTCTCGGGGATCGTCGGGGCCGTCCTCGGCCGCGGAGGCGGCGCGCTCGGCTACCGCCTCCTGC
>JAGTAM010000304.1 GCA_023422485.1 Pseudomonadota bacterium
GGGGTGTACTGAGTGTCTCTCACGAAAATCCCGCCGCGCATTCCTCGCCGGAGCGAGAACGGTCGGCGACCGGGAGTTTCGTAAGGCACTCTGGAAGTCCGTCCACCACGATCCGCGATCGACAGAGAGCCGCCCTGACCGGGGCGGCTCTTTTCGTTTCGGGGACGCCTCGATGGTGAATCGTATTCAACGAAAACGATCTTCGCCCGGACGCGGCACGGCAAAGAACAAGCTTTTGCAACGAGCTGGAAAAACGCCCGATCATTCCTTTGACGGCGAGTTGTTCTGCAGCAATGATCTGACACAACGAGATGATGGCACGATCAAACCCGCCATCTTCTTGAAATCTTCCAGATCAATGCTTCTCAAAGCGAGCGCCGCGTCACCATGCCCGTCCGGAACGCATCCTCATCTGAGCCGATCCGCTTCGCCTACTGGGTGCCCAACGTCTCGGGTGGCCTGGTCATCAGCCGGATCGAGCAGCGCACCGGCTGGGACATCGACTATAACCGCCGGCTCGCGCAGATCGCAGAGGCCTCAGGCTTCGACTACGCCCTGACCCAGATCCGCTTCACCGCCGGCTACGGCGCCGAGTACCAGCACGAATCGGTCGCTTTCAGCCACGCGCTGGCCGCCGCCACGACGCGGCTCACGGTGATCGCCGCGATCCTGCCCGGCCCCTGGAACCCGACGCTCGCCGCCAAGCAGATCGCGACCATCTCTCAGCTCACCGAGGGGCGCATCGCCGTCAACATCGTCTCGGGCTGGTTTTCCGGCGAGTTCCGGGCGATCGGCGAGCCCTGGCTCGACCACGACGAGCGCTATCGCCGCTCGGAGGAGTTCATCCGGTCCTTGCGCGGAATCTGGACCCAGGACGATTTCAGCTTCCGCGGCGATTTCTACCGCTACAGCGGCTACACCCTGAAGCCGAAGCCCGGCCCGCGCCTGCCCGAGATCTTTCAGGGCGGCTCCGCGCGCGCGGCCCGCGACATGGCGGCCCGCGTCTCCGATTGGTACTTCACCAACGGCAACACGCCCGACGGCGTGCGGGCGCAGGTCGAGGATCTCCGCGCTAAGGCGGCCGCGAATGGCCACTCCGTAAAAGTCGGGGTCAACGCCTTCGTCATCGCCCGCGACACGGAGGAGGAAGCCCGCGCCGTACTGCAGGAGATCATCGCCAACGCCGATCCGGAGGCGGTGCGCGCCCTCGGCCACGAGGTGAAGAATGCCGGCGCGGCCTCACCCGAGGGTGAGGGCAACTGGGCGAAATCGAGCTTCGACGATCTCGTCCAGTACAACGACGGCTTCAAGACCAACCTGATCGGCACGCCGGACCAGATCGCCGAGCGCATCCTCGCGCTCAAGGAGGCCGGGGCCGACCTCGCCCTGCTCGCCTTTCTGCACTTCCAGGAAGAGGTGCAGTATTTCGGCGAGCAGGTGATCCCGCGGGTGCGGGCGCTGGAGGCGGCGAAGGCCGAACGGGCGGAAGCCGCCTAAGCGAGCCCATCCTCCCATCCCCTCCCTCATCCTGAGGTGCGCAGCGAAGCGAAACCTCGAAGGAGCCCTCCGGCGCGCGCGATCCGCGGCACTCTCCTTCGAGGCTGAGCTGACGCTCAGCACCTCAGGATGAGGGGGGATGGGTGGGACATCGCAGTTTCCCCCAACGACCGGAGACCTCCCATGACCATCGCCGTCAGCCCCACCACGGCCGAGGCCGGCAGCCGGCCGCAGGGCGTGCCCGGGCCTGCGCGTCCGCAGCAGCCCGCCCAGGTCGTCCGCGACGACGCCGAGGCGATCCGCATCGCCCACGACCTGGCGAAAGATTTTCGCGAGGGCGCGTCCGAGCGCGACCGCACCAACGCCCGCCCGCTGGCCGAACTCGACGCCTTCTCCCAGAGCGGCCTGTGGTCGATCAACGTTCCGAAAGCCTTCGGCGGGCCGGAGGTCTCCTACCAGACGCTCGCCCAGGTGATCGCGATCATCGCCGCCGCCGACCCGTCGATCGCCCAGATCGCCCAGAACCATCTCGGCATCGTCGCGGCGATCCGCACGGTCTCCGACCCCGACCAGCAAGCGCTTCTCTTCGCCGAAGTCCTGAACGGCACCCGCTTCGGCAACGCCTTCTCCGAGCGCGGCACGAAGCGCGCCGCCGAGTTCGAGACCCGCTTCACCGATCACGGCGACCACGTGATCGTGCGCGGCCGGAAGTTCTACGCATCCGGCGCGCTGCTTGCCCATCTCGTGCCGATCGTCGCCCTCGATGATCAGGGCCGCGCCTGGTACGCCATCGCCGATCGCGACGCGCCGGGGCTGACCGTGATCGACGACTGGTCGGCCTTCGGGCAGCGGGGCACGGCGAGCGGCACCGTGATCATCGAGGATGTGCGGGTGGAAAAAAGCCACCTCGTGCCGGGCTACCGCGCCTACGAGGCGCCGCGGGCGGACGGCGCCATCTTCCAAATCATCCAGGCGGCGATCGATGCCGGGATCGGCCGCGCGGCGCTCGACGATACCATCGACTTCGTGCGCGAGAAGGCGCGGCCCTGGATCGACAGCGGGCAGGAGCGGGCCTCGGACGACCCCTACACCATCCGCGCCATCGGCGACCTGACGATCCGCCAGCACGCGGCGGAAGCCCTGCTCGACCGGGCGGGGCTCGCCATCGACGCGGCGGTGGCGAACCCGACGCCGGACAGCGTGACCGCGGCCCAGATCGCCACGGCCGAGGCCAAGGTTCTGACCACCGAGGTCGCGCTGGCCGCCGCGAACACCCTGTTCGAACTCTCGGGCACCCGCTCGACGCTGGCCGAGCACAACCTCGACCGTCACTGGCGCAACGCCCGCACCCACACGCTTCACGATCCGGTGCGGTGGAAAGTGGCGATCGTCGGCAATCACGCGCTCAACGGCGTGAATCCGCCGCTCCACGCCTGGAGCTAGATCTTGCCGGACGCGACCGAGGGATGCGCGAGCGATCGGAACAACCTCTGCGCTGCGCCATAGGGGCGCGGTGCTCGGCCGGATCAACCTGAACGCCCGAGGCGTTCCGCCTGCGGTTTTCGATTCATTCCAGACTGGTCGCGCCTACCGCGGCCGGTCCGGATGCGCGGGACGGCAGGCTGCATGACGGACCATTCGACGAGAGACCGGCGCTTCGACCCGACGCGCCGCACGGTGATGGGCAGTTGCGCCGCCCTGGCGACGCTCGGCGCTTCCCTGCGCGGCCGGGCGCAGGCCGCCCCGGCGGCGGCCGACCCACAGCCGCAGACCATGCCGGTCTCGCTGCCGATCAACGGGCAGCGGCACGACCTCCCCCTCGCCACCCGCACGACGCTGCTCGACGCGCTGCGCGAGCATCTCGACCTCACCGGCTCGAAGAAGGGCTGCGACCACGGCCAGTGCGGCGCCTGCACGGTTCTCGTGAACGGGCGGCGGATCAATGCCTGTCTGACGCTCGCGGCGATGCACGAGGGCGACGCCGTCACCACCATCGAGGGGCTGGCGCAGGGTGAGGCGCTGCATCCGCTCCAGGCCGCCTTCCTGCACCATGACGGCTACCAGTGCGGCTACTGCACGCCGGGCCAGATCTGCTCCGCCGCCGGCATGCTGTCGGAAGTTGAGGCGGGCTGGCCGAGCCACGTCACGGACGATCTCTCGGCCAAGGTCTCCTTGAGCGACGAAGAGATCCGCGAGCGGATGAGCGGCAACATCTGCCGCTGCTCGGCCTATCCCAACATCGTCGCGGCGATCCGCGACGCCAGCACCAAAATCTGAAGGAGGCGAGACCCATGAAGGCTTTCGCCTACGAGCGTCCCGCCACGGTTCAGGACGCCGCGCGGCTCGCCGCCGAGCGGCCCGATGCCCGCTTCATCGCCGGCGGCACCAACCTGCTCGACCTGATGAAGCTTCAGATCGAGACGCCGGCCACCCTGATCGACGTCAACCGCCTGCCGCTGGCCGACGTCACCGATACGGAGGAGGGGGGCCTGCGCATCGGCGCACTGGTGCGCAACTCCGATCTCGCCGCGCATCCGCGGGTGCGCAAGGACTATGCGGTGCTCGGCAAGGCCCTGCTCGCGGGCGCCTCGGGCCAGTTGCGCAACAAGGCGACCACCGCCGGAAACCTGCTGCAGCGGACCCGCTGCTACTACTTCTACGACACGACAAAGCCCTGCAACAAGCGCGAGCCGGGCTCGGGCTGCTCGGCCATCGGCGGGTTCAACCGGATCATGGCGGTGCTGGGCGCGAGCGAGGCCTGCATCGCCACCAACCCCTCCGACATGAACGTCGCCCTGCGCGCCCTCGACGCGACGGTGGAGACGATCGATCCGCACGGGACCGCGAAACAGATTCCGATCGCTGCGTTTCACCGCCTGCCCGGCGACACGCCGCAGATCGAGACCGACCTGAAGCCCGGCGAACTCATCACCGCCGTGACGCTGCCGAAGCCCGTCGAGGGCGTGCACCTCTACCGCAAGGTCCGCGACCGGGCCTCCTACGCCTTCGCCACGGTGTCGGTGGCCGCCATCATTGCCAAGGGGGAGGGCGACAAGCTGAAGACCGCGAAGCTTGCCTTCGGCGGGTTGGCCCACAAGCCCTGGCGGATCGAGGCGGCCGAGGCGGCTCTGATCGAGACCGGCTCGGCGGATGCCGCTTCCGAGCGGGTGCTGGAGGGCGCCCGCGGCCAGGGCTCCAACGACTTCAAGATCCCGCTCACCCGCCGGACGCTGCGCGCCACCGTCGCCGAAGCTCTTCGCGCCTGAGGAATCGCCCCATGGACATGAACCAGCCGATCGGCGCGACGCCCCTCGACGGCAAGCCGGACGGGCTCGTCGGTCGCCCGATCGACCGCATCGACGGACGCCTCAAGGTGACGGGCGCCGCGCCCTACGCCTACGAGACCCGCGACCTGAAGAACCCGGCCTACGGCTTCCTCGTCGAGGCCGGCATCGCGAGGGGCCGCATCCGCAGCCTCGACGTCTCCGCGGCGAAGCGCGCGCCGGGCGTGCTCCTCGTGATGACCCACGAGACCGTGCCGGAGCAGGGCGAGAAGAAGGAGCAGGTCTACCCGCAGTTGCAGGGCACCGAGATCCGCTTCCACGGCCAGCCCATCGCCTTCGTGGTGGCGCAGAGCTTCGAGCAGGCCCGCGCGGCGGCGGCCCTCGTGCGGGCCGAGTACGATGTCGAGAAACCCGAGGCCTCGCTGAAGGCCGCCCGGCCCACGGCGATCGAGCCGAAACCGGCGCAGACGCCGCCGGATTCGAAGCTCGGCGACTTCGACGGCGCCTTCGCCGATGCCCCAGTGAAGCTCGACGTGGAATACACGACCCCGGTGCAGATCCACGCGCAGATGGAGCCGCACGCCACCATCGCCTCCTGGGAGAGCGGGCCGGAGGGCGAGCGGGTGACCCTGTTCACCGCGAACCAAATGCTCAACCGCGGCCAGGCCTCGCTCGCCTCGGTGCTGAAGCTGAAGCCGGAGAACGTGCGGCTGGTCTCGCACTATATCGGCGGCGGATTCGGCTCGAAGCTGCAGCCGCAGCCCGAGGCGATCCTCTCCGCACTCGCCTCGAAGACGCTCAAGCGGCCGGTGAAGGTGGCGCTGACGCGCCAGCAGGAATTCCACGTCGCGACCCACCGCAGCGACACGATCCAGCGCATTCGCCTGGGCGCCGACGAGACCGGCCGGCTCACGGCGATCGCCCACGAATCCTGGTCGGCGACCGCACCGGGGGACGTGTTCTACGAGACGTCCGCCGTCGTCACCCGCTCGCTCTACGCGGCGCAGAACCGCCTGACCCGGCACCGGCTCGCCAACCTCAACGTGCCGATCGCCTCCGCCATGCGGGCGCCGGGCGAGGCGGTGGGTCAGCTCGCCTTCGAGTGCGCCATGGACGAGCTGGCGGAGCAGTTGAAGCTCGACCCGATCGAGCTGCGCATCCGCAACGAGCCGGAGCAGGACCCGGAGAAGCGGGTGCCCTTCTCCACCCGCCAGCTCGTCGCCTGCATGCGCGAGGGCGCGCGGCTTTTCGGCTGGGACCGGCGCGGCGCCACCGGGGCGACCCGGGACGGGCGCTGGCTCGTCGGCATGGGCATGGCGGCGGCCTCGCGGCTCAACCCGCTGATGCCCTCGCAGGCGGGCGTGCGCCTCAACCCCGACGGCACGCTCACCGTGCGGATGGCGATGACCGATATCGGCACCGGCACCTACACCATCCTGGCCCAGATCGCGGGCGAGATGATGGGCTTGCCGATCGAGCGCGTCCGCGTCGAGATCGGCGACACCGCCTATCCGAAGGCGGCCGGCTCCGGCGGCTCGTTCGGCGCGGGCTCGGCCGGCTCGGCGCTCTACGTCGCCTGCGACAACCTCCGGCAGGCGCTGCTGCAGCAGGCGGGCCTGGCTCCGGAGGGCGCCGTGTTCGCGGACGGCCGCGTCACCGCCGGCGACCGCTCGGCGGCGTTGACAGATCTTGCCGGCGCGCAGGGCGTCGAGGCCAAGGGCGAGATCAAGCCGGGCGCGATGAAGGAGAAGTTCTCGCAGCACTCGTTCGGCGCGCATTTCGCCGAAGTCGGGGTCGATGCCGACACCGGCGAAATCCGGCTGCGGCGGATGCTCGGCGTGTTCACCGGCGGGCGCATCCTCAACCAGAAGACCGCCCGGTCGCAGGCCATCGGCGGCATGATCTTCGGGATCGGCGCGGCCCTGATGGAGGCCGCCGAGACCGACACCCGCACCGGCCACTTCGTGAACCACGATCTGGCCGAGTACCACGTCCCGGCCCACGCCGACGTGCCGGCGATCGACGCGGTGTTCCTGCCCGAACTCGACGACAAGGCGAACCCGTTGAAGAGCAAGGGGCTCGGCGAGGTCAGCATCTGCGGTGCCGGGGCGGCGCTCGCCAACGCGGTCTACAACGCCACGGGCCTGCGCATCCGCGACTACCCGCTCACCCTCGACAAGGTGCTCGACGGCTGGACCGAGCGGGAGGGCGCGGCCCAGCGCCGGACCTGAGACTTTTCCGAAGACGGCGCTCCGGATTGCGGTTCGCGATCCGGGCGCCCATGTCAGCTCCCTCTGTTTCCCCACATCGCTTCTCACCGGTTTCCACCGGAAAGCAGTGTCACGCCATGTCCCGTTTTCCGCTCCTCGCCGCGCTCGTCCTCGGCGGCGCCCCCCTCGCCAGCGCCGTCCAGGCGCAGGCCTTTCCCAACGACGAAGCGTCGGTGCGCTATCGCCGGCTGATCGAGCAGCTGCCGCCCTCCGAGCGCCCGCGCCCGCACGATCCCCGCTGGACCACGAACGCGATCAGCCCCAGCACCGGCCGCTTCGGCCTGCCGCTGTCCGGTCCGGCCGCCCGCGGCGGGATGACGGCGATCCGCTGAGCGGGATCATCCGTCTCCGCCCGCTCCGGGCGGTGTCGCGGTCTGGCCTGCGTCGTCCACGCCTGCCATGAGGAAAGCCCCTCATCCGGACAGGATCTGCGCGGCGATGAACAGGAAGCCGGACACGATCGTCGCGGCCGCCCCGAAGCCGCATTGGCTCGAACGCCGGTTCAAGCTGGAGGCGCACGGCACCACGGTCCGCACCGAGCTGCTGGCGGGGCTGACCACCTTCCTCACCATGGCCTACATCGTCTTCGTCAACCCGAGCATCCTGGCCGATGCCGGGATGCCGAAGGACTCGGTCTTCGTCGCGACCTGCCTCATCGCCGCGCTGGGCTCCCTCGTGATGGCGTTCGCCGCCAACTGGCCGGTGGCGCTCGCGCCGGGGATGGGGCTGAACGCCTACTTCGCCTACGTCGTCGTGCAGGGCATGGGCTACACGTGGCAGGCGGCGCTCGGCGCGGTGTTCCTCTCCGGCCTCTGCTTCCTCGCCGTGACGCTGACGGGTCTGCGCGGGATCATCGTCGCCGGCATCCCGCGCTCGATGCGCATCGCGCTCACCGTCGGCATCGGCCTGTTCCTCGCGATCATCGCGCTCAAGAATGCGGGCGTGGTGGCCGCCAACCCCGCCACCTTCGTGACGCTCGGCGACCTGCGCCAGCCCGGCACCGTGCTCGCCGCCCTCGGCTTCCTGATGGTGGCGGTGCTCTCGGCGCGGCGGGTGCGGGCGGCGCTGCTCCTCACCATCCTGACGGTGACGGGCCTGAGCTTCGTCTTCGCCGGCAACGCCTTCCAGGGCATCGTCTCGGCGCCGCCCTCGCTGGCACCGACGTTGTTCGCCCTCGACATCCCCGGCGCGCTCACCGGAGGGCTCCTCAACGTCATCCTCGTGCTGTTCCTGGTGGAGCTGTTCGACGCCACCGGCACACTGATGGCAGTGGCCAGCCGCGCCGGGCTCCTGCCGGAGGCGGGGCACTCGGCCGCACTCGACCGGGCGCTGATGGCCGATTCCGCAGCGATCTTCACCGGTTCGCTGCTGGGCACGTCGAGCACCACCGCCTATCTCGAGAGCGCGGCCGGGGTGGAGGAGGGCGGGCGCACCGGGCTCACCGCCGCGACCGTCGCCGTGCTGTTCCTGGCCTGCCTGTTCTTCGCGCCGCTCGCCGGCTCGGTCCCGGCCTACGCCACCGCGCCGGCCCTGTTCTACGTCGCCTGCCTGATGCTGCGCGACCTCACCGCCCTCGACTGGGACGACCTCACGGAGGTGATCCCGGCCTGCGTCACCGCGCTCCTGATGCCGTTCACCTATTCCATCGCCAACGGCGTCGCCTTCGGCTTCATCACCTACGCCCTGCTGAAGGCGCTCACCGGGCGCGCCCGCGAGGTGAAGCCGGTGGTGTGGGTGATCGCCGCCGTCTTCCTGTTCAAGTTCATCGAGACCGGCGGCGCGCATTGACGGGTTCGCGGAGAAAGTGAACCGCCGCGCGGTGGCACGATCCGTCAACGAATTCGCGCCACGATAGGCTGTGTCCGCGCCCGCCGGGCCCGGACGGCACCGGCCATGAGAGACCGGTGACGGAGACCGGCCATGATCAAGCGCACCGGCCTCGCAATCCTTCTCGGCCTCGGCGGCTTCGCCCTGGGCAGCGTCGTCGCGCGGGTGACAGGGGAGGGCGGTCCCCGCCCCGGCGGGAGGGCGGAGGCCCCGCCCGCCCTGCGCCACATCACGCAGCTTCCGCCGCCGCCCGCGAAGGCCGCCCGAGACGTCCCGCTTTCAGGCCGCTGAGCGCTCGGGCGGGGTCTGCGCCGCCAGAGTGCCGTGTGCCTCGGCCAGGATCGCGTAGGAGGCGCGACGCGCCCCGTGGTCGTAGATCGCCGAGGCCGCCATCACCTCGTCGGCGCCGGTCTCGGCCCCCAGCGCCTCCCGCTCGGCGCGCACG
>JAGTAM010000311.1 GCA_023422485.1 Pseudomonadota bacterium
GTGCAGTGCGATAAACCCTATATCGCACCGCACTCTGGAACTTGGTATACCAGATACAGAAAGGTTGACATGCGGCCGGCGCATGAGGAGGCGCCGGCTCGCCAGTCCTAGGGCCTCTTGGTCTCGCCCGCGGCCGGGGCGCTGCTGCCCGTGCGCTCGACCTTGGCCGCCTCGCGCAGCTTGACGATGGTGTCCTGCTGCGCCTTGCGGGTGAGGTATTGGTCGATCTGATCCTTCATCTCGTCAAAGGTCGGCACCGGCTTCGTCCGCTTTTCCTCGACGCGCAGCACGTGCCAGCCGAACTGGGTCTTGACCGGGTCGGAGACCTGGCCCGGCGCCATCTTGAAGGCGGCGTCGGCGAACGGCTTCACCATCCGCTCCTGGGTGAACCAGCCGAGATCGCCCCCTTCCGTCTTGGAGCCGGGATCTTTTGACACCTCGCCCGCGATCTTGGCGAAATCCTCGCCGCCCTTGATGCGGGCGGCGATCTTCTTGGCGTCGTCCTCGCTCTCGACGAGGATGTGGCGGGCCCGCACCTCCTCCTCGGGCTTCATCGACTTCACGGTCTGGTCGTAGAGCGCCTTGGCGGCCTCGGGCGTCACCGCCTTCTTGGCCTCGCGCTCGAGGTAGTCGTCGAGCAGGAGCTTGTCGCGGAAGTAGGCGAGCTTGCGCTTGAACTCGGGCGCGTCGCCGACCTTGGCCGCCTCGGCCGCCTGCGCGCCGACCTTGAGATCGATCATGTAATCGACCAGCAGATTCTGCTTGGCGCTCTCGTCGACGCCGGGCAGCGACAGGGCCGGATCCTCGCCCGCGAGCGCGAGGTCGGCACCGGTGATCGGCTGCCCGTTGACCCGCGCCACCACCGTATCGGGCGAGGTCGCCGCGGGAGCCGGCGTCGCCGCTTTCGGGGCGGGCGTCTGGGCGAGGGCGACGCCGGACAGGCACGGCGCGGCGAGGATCAGCGCGAGGGCGCTCGCGCGCCGGAGGGAGAACGGAATCGGCATCGGAAGCGTCGTTCCTTGGGCGTCGTCCCCGCCGGGCCGGTCTTTACGCCGTCCGGCTTCGTCCCGCGGGGCTCGTCGGGATGCGGCAGGTGCCGCGAAGCGCGGACACAGGTGGAATCTCTTCGGGGCAAAGGCAAGCGTGGCCATGATTGCCCCGCGCGCTCGTGACCGCCAGCCGGTGACGCTCGCGCGAAGAGCGCGAAGAGCGATGGGGCCTTTGTCGGGCGCGAAGAGCGCCGCGCGGAGCATGCCGCGGCTCCGCCAAGGTGTCGCGAGGAGCGAAAGCCCAAGGAACCGAGACGTCCCGCGGAGGCAGGCGCCGGCGATCGAGGCCAGCCGAAAAGCAGGACCGGGCCACCGCTCGGTTGTCCGGTCCGGCACTACCGGATGCGCCTGCGGATATTTACCTCTATAAGCCCGCTCAATGCAGGCCGGCGGCCCCTGAAAATGCCGCCCGCGACGACCTCACGACCGCAGGTTCACGATGCTCGGTGCCCTCGCCAAGAAGATTTTCGGCTCGTCCAATGACCGCCGCGTCAAGGGTTTTCGCCCGCGCGTCGCGGCCATCAACGCGCTCGAACCGGAGATCAGCGCCCTGTCCGACGAGCAGCTGCGCGCCCGCACGCAAGCCTTCCGCGATCAGCTCGCCGCCGGCACCCGCCTCGACGACCTGCTGGTGCCCGCCTTCGCCACCGTGCGCGAGGCGGCCAAGCGCGTGCTCGGCCAGCGCCATTTCGACGTGCAGATGATCGGCGGCATGGTGCTGCACGAGTCCGGCATCTCGGAGATGAAGACCGGCGAGGGCAAGACGCTGGTGGCGACGCTCCCGGTCTACCTCAACGCGCTGGAGGGCAAGGGCGTCCACGTCGTCACGGTGAACGATTACCTCGCCTCGCGCGACGCGGAGTGGATGGGCCGGGTCTATCGCTTCCTGGGTCTGTCCGTCGGCACCATCGTGCACGGTCTCGACGACGGGCAGCGCAAGGAGGCTTACGCCTGCGACATCACCTACGGCACCAACAACGAGTTCGGCTTCGATTATCTTCGCGACAACATGAAGTACGAGCTCTCGCAGATGACGCAGCGGGGGCACCACTTCGCCATCGTCGACGAGGTCGACTCGATCCTCATCGACGAGGCGCGCACGCCGCTGATCATCTCCGGCCCCGTCGATGACCGCTCGGAACTCTACGTCGCGGTCGACGGGATCATGCCGCAATTGCTGCCCGAGCATTACGACCTCGACGAGAAGCAGCGCCAGGTCTCGCTGACGGAGGCCGGCAACGAGTTCATCGAGGAGGCGCTTCGCGAGGCCGGCATCCTCAAGGAGGGCGATCTCTACGACGCCCACAACGTCACCCTCGTCCACCACGTGAACCAGGCGTTGCGCGCCCACACCCTGTTCACGCTCGACAAGGACTACATCGTCAAGAACGACGAGGTCGTGATCATCGACGAGTTCACCGGCCGCATGATGCAGGGCCGGCGCTACTCGGAGGGGCTGCACCAGGCGCTGGAGGCCAAGGAGCGGGTGACGATCCAGCCCGAGAACCAGACGCTCGCCTCGATCACCTTCCAGAACTACTTCCGCCTCTACAAGAAGCTCGCCGGCATGACCGGAACGGCCTCCACGGAAGCGGACGAGTTCGCCGAGATCTACAAGCTCGACGTGGTCGACATCCCGACCAACAAGGAGATCGAGCGCGTCGACGAGGACGACGAGGTCTACCGCACCGTCGAGGAGAAGTACGAGGCGATCATCAAGGAGATCGACAAGGCGCATAACCGCCTGCAGCCGGTGCTGGTCGGCACCGGCTCGATCGAGAAGCCGGAGCTGATCGGCGAACTCCTGAAGAAGGCCGGCTACACGCTGCTCGACTATTCCGATCCGAACGCCCTGACCGACGTCTACGCCGCCGCCCGCGAGAACCGGGTGACCAAGCGCTTCGCCGTGCTCAACGCCCGCTTCCACGAGCAGGAAGCCTACATCGTGGCGGAAGCCGGCGTGCCCGGCGCGATCACCATCGCCACCAACATGGCCGGCCGCGGCACCGACATCAAACTCGGCGGCAACCTCGAAATGCGCATCGAGAAGGAACTCGGCCACCTCGCCGAGGGGCCGGAGCGCGACGCGGCGATCGAGGCGCTTAAAAGTGAGATCGCCGAGAACCGCGCCAAGGTGCTGGCCTCGGGAGAGAAGGCCGACCCGGAGGCGGGCCGTAAGAAGGACCTGCCGGGCGGGCTCTACATCATCGGCACCGAGCGCCACGAGAGCAGGCGCATCGACAACCAGCTGCGCGGCCGCTCCGGCCGCCAGGGCGATCCGGGCCGGTCGAAGTTCTACCTGTCCCTCAAGGACGACCTGATGCGCATCTTCGGCTCCGACCGCATGGACGGGATGCTGCAGCGGCTCGGCCTGGAGCAGGGCGAGGCGATCATCCACCCCTGGATCAACAAGGCGATCGAGAAGGCGCAGCAGAAGGTCGAAGCGCGCAACTTCGACATGCGCAAGAACGTGCTCAAGTACGACAACGTCATGAACGACCAGCGCAAGGTCGTGTTCGAGCAGCGCCGCGACCTGATGGGCCAGGACAGCGTGCGCGACACCATCGACGAGATGCGCCACGGCGTGATCGACGACCTCGTCGCCGTCCACATCCCCGAGAACGCCTATGCCGAGCAGTGGGACGCGGAGGGGCTGAAGCAGCGTGCCCTCGATGTGCTCAACCTCGATCTTCCGGTCGAGGAATGGGTCAAGGAAGAGGGCATCGCCGACGAGGAGATCCGCGAGCGCCTGCGCAAGGCCTCCGACGAATCCTACGCCGCCCGCGTCGAGCGCAACGGCGCCGAGGTGATGGCCTATGTCGAGAAGCAGGTGGTGCTGCAGGTGTTCGACCACCTCTGGCGCGAGCACCTCGTCTCCCTCGACCACCTGCGGCAGGTGGTCGGCTGGCGCGGCTTCGCCCAGCGCGACCCGCTCAACGAGTACAAGTCGGAGGCATTCGAGCTGTTCAACGGCCTCGTGGCGGCCCTGCGCGAGCAGGTCACCGCCCAGCTCGCCCATGTCGAGATCATGCAGCAGCAGCCCGACGGCTTCGCCGAGGGCGGGTTCGAGCAGGCCGGCTTCGGCGAGCCGCAGCTTCCGCCGATGTTCGCCGAGCACCGCGACCCGACCACCGGCGAGAACGAGTTCGCCTATGGCGGCAGCGACGGCGGCGCGGGCGGCGCCTACGGCTTTGCCGCGCGCGAGCTCTCGGCGGAGACGGCGGTGCTGGAGCGCAAGCCAGACGACGCCTCGACCTGGGGCAAGGTCGGCCGCAACGAGCCCTGCCCCTGCGGTTCGGGCAAGAAGTACAAGCACTGCCACGGCCGCTTCGCCACCGAGGCGTGAGACGTCCCGAGTGAACGACCCGGTCATCTATGGCCTGGAGCCGGATCTCGACGCGGAGACCTTTCAAGGTGTCCTCGTCGAATCCGGCCTCGCGCCGCGGCGGCCGGCCGGGGATTTGGCGCGGCTCGACCGGATGCTGCGGGCGTCCGACCTGATCGTCACCGCCCGGCGCGACGGGCGCCTCGTCGGCGTGGCGCGCACGCTCACCGACTTCGCCTTCTGCGCCTACCTTTCCGATCTCGCGGTCGCCCGCGACTGCCAGGGTCTCGGCATCGGCCGCCGGCTCATCGCCGAGAGGCGGGCGGCGGCCGGGCCCGAGACCTCCCTGCTGCTCACCGCCGCGCCCGGCATCGAGGGCTATTACGAGGCGATCGGCATGACGCGCGTGCCGCACGCCTTCCGCACCGACCGGGAACGCTGAGCGGGCTCAGGGTCCCTCCGCCGCCAGCGCCTCCAGCACGGCATGCGCCGCAGCGATCCGCGCCGGGATCGGAAAGGCGCGGTTGGCCAGCATGACGAGGCCGATGCGCTTGCCCGGCACGAAGGCGACGTAGCTGCCGAAGCCGTTGGTGGAGCCGGTCTTGTTGAACAGCCTGTCCGCTTTCGGCGCCTGCGGCGGATCGAGCCGCGCGGCGGGTTGCTCCTCCAGCGTCATGGCCGGCGCGTTGCCGTCCTGGAGACGCTCCAGCGAGACCGGATAGGAGTATTGCTCCCAGCCGAGCCCCTGCACCATCGCGCCGGCCCGGAAATACCCGACATGGGTGCCCTCGACCGCCTGCCGAAGCGGCGGGTCGAGACGGCTCGGATCGATGTTGGCCTCGACGAAGCGGATCATGTCGGCGGCGCTGGCTTTGACGCCGTACGCCTCGGCGTCGAGCACGCCCGGATTGACCCGGATCGGCCGGTCGCCGGTGCCGTAGCCCCAGGCATAGCGGTCCCTCTCGGCCTCGGGCACGCGGATGAAAGAGTTCCCGAGGCCGAGTTCGGGAAACAGCCGGGTCCGCATCGTTTCCGAAAAATCGCCGCCGAGCGCCGCCGCGGTGGCGGCTCCGAGCAGGCCGAGGCTCGGGTTGGAGTAGCGCCGCTGCGTTCCGGGCGGCGCGGTCGGCCGCCACTCCCGGAAATAGGCGAACATCGCCGCCGCGTCGGTGACGCCGTCGGGGAATTGCAGCGGCAGGCCGCCCGCGGTGTAGGTGCCGAGATCGAGCAGGCTGACGCGGTCGAAGGCGCTGCCCCGCAGCGGCGGCAGGAACCGGCTCGGCGCGTCAGCGAGCGAGAGCCGGCCGAGCGCCTGCGCGTAGGTGGCGAGCGTCGCGGTCAACGTCTTGCTGACCGAGCCGATCTCGAACAGCGTGTCGCGCGTCACCGGCCGCTGCCGCTCCCGGTCGGCAAGGCCGAAGGTGAAGACCGCGGAATGCCCGTTCCGCGTCACGGCGACGGCGAGGCCGGGCACGTCGTAAGCCTTGAGCAGCGGGCGGTAGGCCCGTTCCACCGCGGCGGCGATCCGTGCCGGCGGGTCTTCGGCCGCCGCGGGCCCCGAGCTGCGCAGCAGGCCGCTCAGGATGAGGGCGACGAGCCCCACCTTTCGCATTGCGGAAATGGCGCGTTTCCTTCTTGGCTGAGGCGAGCGAGGCGGACGGGCGGCCATGACGGGCGAGGAAAGTGCCAAAAGCGCGGCAGGACTGGAGGCCGCCCGCCCGCGGGTGCGGAGCCTGCGCCTCGGCCTCGACGCGCCCCGGACCGGCCCGATGCAGGCTGCGCTCGCCCTCGCCTGCGCCCCGCTCGACTGGCTGGACGCCCATCGCGCCGGCTTTCTCCACGCGGACGAGGAGGCGCTTCTCACCGACCGTCTCCACGCCCGGCGCCGCCACGGCCTGCTGATCGGGCGCTACGCCGCCAAATGCGCGCTCGCCGCGCTCCGGCCCGATCTCGATCCGCGGGCCCTGGCGATCCGGCCCGGGGTTCTGGAGCAGCCGGTCCTGTCCGGCGCCGGTCTCGGCCATCTCGGCATCAGCCTGTCCCATGCCGGCCCGGTCGCGATGGCAGTCGCCTTTCCCGAGGCCTGTCCGATGGGGGTCGATCTGGAGCGGATCCGGCCGACCAACATCGCACTCCTGACCAGCCAGACCCATGCGGCCGAGCGGCGCCTCCTCGCAGCCCATTGCGCAGCCCCGGAAGCGGAGCGGCTGACGCGGCTATGGTGCCTGAAGGAAGCCCTGTCCAAGACGCTGCGCTGCGGCCTCACCGTCCCGCTCGACCTTCTCGCCATCGGCAGCGTCACCGCGAAGGCGACGGGGCTCGGCGTCACCTTCGCGAACTTCGCACAATATCAGGGCCTGAGCCTCGCGGCCGGCGATCTCGCCGCCGCCCTGGTGCTGCCGCGCCCGCCGGCAGTGACGCTTTCGGTCGATGCGGCGGAATGGGAGGCGTTCCAATGGGCCCTGGGCCAGGCCGCGGCGTGGGAGCCGGGCGCGTAGCGTGCCCCGTCCGCATCCGCTCGCAACGAGAGGGAGTGATATCATCGCCGATTGATCGCTTCGGCCCCGTCCGTCATCGCGAGCGGCAGCGAAACGCTGATGACCGAGGGTCCGGTGTGATCGAGCGGACGTCGCCCGGAAGGGATTGAACGGTCATGACGACGTGGCGCCCGCCCCAGGAGATCCGCGTCAAGGTGATCGGGCTGGCTTGGCGCGGGGACGCGCTGCTGGCGGTCGAGGTCCTCGACGATGGCGGCCGGATCAAGGGCGTGCGCCCGCCGGGCGGCAGCGTCGCCTTCGGCGAGACCCGCGAGCAGGCCCTGGAACGGGAGTTTGCGGAGGAACTGGGCTGCGGCATCTCCATCACCGGTCCCTGGACGGTGTTCGAGAACCTCTACCGCCACGAGGGCGCGCTCGGCCACGAGATCGTCTTCGCCGCCGATATCCGCCTGCACGACGCGGCCCTCTACGGCCGCGACGTGATCCGGTTCAGCGAGGATGACGGCGCGGTCTGCACCGCGCGCTGGCACCGTCCGGCTGCCTTGCCGGACGGCGTCGCCCTGTTTCCCGACGGGCTCGCGGGGGCGCTGGCCTCGCGGTGAGGCCTTACCCCTGCGCGCCCGGCAGACGGTGGCTCAGGAAGAAGTCGAGCATCGCCCGCGAGGCATCTGGCCCGTTCGCGTCGGTGTAGCTGCCCGCCGGGCTGCCGCCCGACCAAGCATGGCCCGCGCCCTGCACCGACCACGCCTCGACCTGCACCCGGCCCGCCTCGTCGGCGTAGCGGGTGCGGGTGAAGCTGTGGCCGCCCCCGGAGCCGCTCTCCCGCTGCGGCGTCAGCGCCTCGACGCCGGCCTGCGCCAGAACCGCCTCGGCGTTGCGGGGATGGACGGTGCCGTCGCCCTCGCCGTGGAAGACGATGGTCGGCACCCGCAGGGCCTGCG
>JAGTAM010000633.1 GCA_023422485.1 Pseudomonadota bacterium
GACCAAGGACGACCTGATCCAGGCGCTGGGGCTGTCCTTCACCGTCTCCACCGTGGCGCTGGCCGTGGCGCTGGCGGGCGGTGGCGCCCTCTCGCTCAGCGTCGCCGGGACCTCCCTCATCGCCCTCGTGCCGGCGCTCACCGGCATGGCACTCGGCGGCTGGGTGCGGGGCCGGGTAAGCGAGCGGGTGTTTCGCCGCTGCTTCTTCGTCGGCCTCCTGGGCCTCGGACTGCACCTCGCCCTGCGGCCGCTGTTCTGAGCCCGACGCCCCAAAGCATTGTCCGGTAAGACGGTGCCCCCCTTTTCGGGATGATGCCCTACGGCTCGACTTTCCTGATCACGAGCGGCGCCCCGATTTCGGGATCGCGCCGCCAGCGACCCTCCCCGGTCGCCACGAGGTTCACCGCATGGCCGCGCCGCGCCTTCAGCGTCAGGTGGCCGTTGGCGAAGCGCCAGCTCACCGGATCGAACACGGTGATCCCGCTGTCGCGGCAATCCGGCAGAACCCGCACGGGGGCCGTATCCTTCCCGGCCTCAAGGGAGCCTGAGAATTCGAGGCGGCAGACATCCTTCTGCTCGGCGCGATCGAGGGCGTAGAGGCCGAGGGCCGGCCCCGGACCCGGCGGCTCGGCCGGCTTCTCCGTCTCCTCGCCCTGCGCCGCGGGCGTGACGGTGGCCGTGCCGGCGGCGGCGGGCGGCTGCATCGCCGCGATCTGCAGCGGCACGAGGTTGTAGCGCTCGCCGTTCTCGGCGGTGGCGCCGAGGCTCATCCCGTCGGGGCTTCGGGCGAAGGCCAGCACTGGCCGAAGGTTCCGATCCACGAGGCGCAAGCCTTCGTCGGTGAACAGCCAGCCGCCGATGCCGGCCATCAGCGGCAGGGCCCGGCGGCAGCCGGCGGGAAACCGCGCCATGCGCCCACTCGGGCCTGCCTCCAGGGCGAGCGTCAGCACGCAGCGCCGCCGCCCGCCGTCGAGGGAGAGGTCCCAACTGCCCGCCGCGCCCGCCAGGGTCGTCGGCAGGGTCGCCAGACCGGGCGGCGCTCCGCCATTCTCCGCGGGCGCCGTCGCAGGGGGCGGCTCCGGGGCGGGCGGGCTCTCCTGGGCAGGGGCCGCGCCCGCCGCCAGCGCGGTCAGGGCAATGACGAGCGCCCCCACAACAGCCATGCGCGTCATCGTCGGGCCCTTCATTGCCGGCCCTTCCAGGGCGTTTCCGGCACCGGCGTCACCGGTCCCTTACCGTCAAACCAGGAGAACAGGTTGTCGGTCAGCAGCCGGCCCATCGCTGCGCGGGTGTAGTGCGAGCCCGAGCCGACATGCGGCAGCAGCACCGTCTGATCGAGATCGATCAGGGCCTGCGGCACGTGCGGCTCGTTCTCGAACACGTCGAGCCCCGCTCCGAGGATCGTCCCGGACCGGAGCGCGGCGATCAGCGCCGCCTCGTCGATGACGCTGCCGCGGGCGATGTTGACGACGATGCCGTCCGCCCCGAGCGCCGCCAGCACGCCGGCATCGACGATCCCGTTCGTCCCCGGTCCGCCGGGCGCGGCCACTATCAGCGTGTCGACCGCCCGCGCCAGCCCGAGCAGGCTGTCGTGATAGGCGTAAGGAACGTCTTCCCGAGGCGTCCGGCCGTGATAGGCGATGGTGACCCCGAACCCTTCGAGGCGCCGGGCGATCGCCCGCCCGATCCGCCCGAGCCCCAGGATCCCGACCCGGCGCTCGCGCAGGCTCGTGGTGAGCGGGAAACTACCCGCCCGCCAGCGCCCGGCGCGCAGGTAGCGGTCCGCTTGCGGGATGCGGCGCAGGGTGGCAAGCAGCAGGCCGAGTGCGAGGTCGGCCACCTCGTCGGAGAGCACGTCCGGCGTGTGGGTGACGACGATGCCGCGGCGATGCGCCTCGCCCACGTCGATGGTGTCATAGCCGACGCCGAAGCTCGCCACGATCTCCAGCCGCGGCAGCCGGTCGAACAGCCCGGCATCGATCGGGCACATGGCGCCGACCGCGAGCGCCCGGATGCGAGGGCCCACCGTATCGAGGAAGGCCTCGCGGTCGGGGGCCTCCTCCATCCGGTGCAGGCGAAAGCGCTCGGCGAGCCGCTCGGACACGTCGGGGCGGGTCTGCCGGATCAGCAGGATGTCGGGCGTCTCGGCTGGCGGCACCGGCTCACGGCCTCCCGAAGGTCGAGGGAGCAGAGGTCAACAAAGGATAGAGCGGGATTACCGCCGCGCCGCGCCCCGGTCCAGCCGCGGCCGGCCGGTGGGGCGAACCGGCGGCAAAAGTGTCATGTGCGCCGCCGCCCTTCCGAAATCGCCTTCGGCGCATTACACAAGAGGTCTTCCGGATATTCCCCACGATCCGGCCGCACGGTTTCCGCGGCCCGGCGGGGGCGTTGTCCGCGATGGAGTCTTCAACCCGTCAGAATAGCTGCATCATGACCGCGCCGCGCACCCTCTACGACAAGATCTGGGACGACCACGTCGTCGATGTCGAGCCGGATGGCTCCGCCCTCCTCTACATCGACCGTCACCTCGTGCACGAGGTGACGAGCCCCCAGGCGTTCGAGGGGCTTCGCGTCGCCGGCCGCAAGGTGCGCGCGCCGCACAAGACGCTGGCCGTCGTCGACCACAACGTCCAGACCTCGGACCGCTCCAAAGGCATCGAGGACCCTGAGAGTCGCACGCAGCTCGAGGCGCTCGCCGAGAACGTGCGTGACTTCGGCATCGAGTTCTACGACGCCCTCGACCGGCGCCAGGGCATCGTCCACATCATCGGGCCGGAGCAGGGCTTCACCCTGCCGGGGCAGACGATCGTGTGCGGCGATTCCCACACCTCGACCCACGGCGCCTTCGGCGCGCTGGCCCACGGCATCGGCACCTCCGAGGTCGAGCACGTGCTCGCCACCCAGACGCTGATCCAGCGCAAGGCCAAGAACATGCGCATCACCGTCGACGGCACCCTGCCGCAGGGCGTGAGCGCCAAGGACATCGTGCTTGCCATCATTGGCGAGATCGGCACCGCCGGCGGCACCGGCCACGTCATCGAATATGCCGGCGAGGCGATCCGCGCCCTCTCGATGGAGGGCCGGATGACGATCTGCAACATGTCGATCGAGGGCGGCGCGCGCGCCGGCATGGTCGCTCCCGACGAGACCACCTACGCCTACGTCAAGGACCGCCCGAAGGCGCCGAAGGGCGCCGCCTTCGACGCCGCCCGCCGCTACTGGGAGAGCCTCGTCAGCGACGAGGGCGCGCATTTCGACCGCGAGATCCGTCTCGACGCGGCCAACCTCCCCCCGCTGGTCTCCTGGGGCACTTCGCCGGAGGACATCGTCTCGATCCTCGGCACGGTGCCCGATCCGGCGCAGATCGCCGACGAGAACAAGCGCCAGTCCAAGGAGAAGGCGCTGGCCTATATGGGCCTGACGCCGGGCACGCGGATGACCGACATCACCCTCGACCGGGTGTTCATCGGTTCCTGCACCAACGGCCGGATCGAGGATCTGCGGATCGTCGCCCAGATGGTCGAGGGCCGCAAGGTCCATGACGGCGTCTCGGCGATGGTGGTGCCGGGCTCTGGCCTGGTGAAGGCGCAGGCCGAGGCCGAGGGGATCGACCGCATCCTGAAGGATGCCGGCTTCGACTGGCGCGAGCCCGGTTGCTCGATGTGCCTGGGCATGAACCCGGACAAGCTCAGGCCCGGCGAGCGCTGTGCCTCGACCTCGAACCGCAACTTCGAGGGCCGCCAGGGCCCGCGCGGCCGCACCCACCTCGTCTCCCCGGCGATGGCGGCGGCGGCGGCGGTGGC
>JAGTAM010000637.1 GCA_023422485.1 Pseudomonadota bacterium
CCCTCGGCGGCCAGATCGTGCAGTACTGGGACGGGACCGACGTCTCCGGTTTCGCGGGCGGCACGCCCGGCGCCCGGAGCGGCTCGGGTGTGTGGAACGCGACCAACGCGAACTGGACCGACGATCCGGTGTCCGGACAGGTGAACCAGAACTGGCTGGGCCAGTTCGGTGTCTTTACCGCGCCGCGTGCGGGTGGGGCGAGCACCGTGACCGTCCTGGGTCAGCAGACCCTGCAGGGCCTGCAATTCGCTGGCGACGGCTACACCCTCACCCCCGGCGCCGCCGGCAGCCTGAACCTGACCGGCGATCCGAAAGGACTTTCCGGATTCAGCACCCTGCGCGTCGATGGCGCGGTCACCGCCACGATCGCCGCTCCGATCACCGGGTTCGGCCTGAACAAGGCGGTCGGCTCAGGCACGCTGGTCCTGACGGGCGCCAACAGCTTCAGTGCCCTCACCATCGCCGACGGCACCGTCGATGTCCGCGGCGGCGCTGCCATCCTCGACAGCGCCCCGGTGACGCTTGCCGATGGAGCCGGCGCCCGTCTCCTCGTGACGGATTCCGAGACGATCGGCGCGCTGGCCGGGGGCGGCACGACCGGCGGCACGGTCGAGATCCTGGCCGGGCAGACGCTGACGACGGGCGGCAACGACGGCAGCACGACCTTCGGCGGCGTCCTCGGCGGTGCCGGCGGGCTGATCAAGACGGGAGCCGGCCGCTTCACCCTCACCGGGAACAACAGCTTCACGGGCGGCACGACGGTCGCCGACGGCACCCTCATCAACGATGGCGGTCTCGCCTCCGGTGTGGGTGTGAGAAGCGGGGCCTTCTTCACCAACAACGGTGCGCTCGCGGCCGATCTGACGAACGCCGGAACTTCGGCCAACACCGGCACCATCGCCGGGCGCGTCACCAACACCGCCGGCACGCTGACGAACACCGGTACGCTCGGCGGCGGTGTCAGCGTCACCAGCGGCACCCTGGCGCTCAACGCCGGCAGTCTCATCAACGGTGCGCTCGCCAACAGCGCGACGGTGACGGCTCGGGGCCGGATCAACGGCACCGTCTCGAACGCGGCCGGGGCACGCTTCACGCTCACCGGTCTGCTTACCGGCATCACCGGCCTTGCCAACGAGGGCACGCTCTCGCTGGCCGGCAACGATCTCGCGCTCGGCACGCTGACCGGCACCGGAGCGGGCGCCGTGGTCCAGAACGCCAGCGGTAGGGACGCGACCTTGACCGTCGGTTCCGGCGACGCCAGCGGCGCCTATGCCGGCATCCTGCAGGACGGGGCGGGCGGCGGCCGTCTGCTCCTGGCCAAGACCGGCGCCGGCACGCTGACGCTGGCCGGCGCCAACACCTATGCGGGGGCGACCGGCGTCACCGCCGGCACGCTCGTGCTGGCGGCGAGCGGCTCGCTGACCTCGGACGTGTCGGTCGCCGGCGGCGGCACTTTCGCGAACGCGGGCAATCTGGCCGCCGGGCTGACGAATGCGGGCACGGCCACGAACGCCGGCGCCGTCGCAGGGACCGTCACCAACAGCGGCCGCTTCGCCAACAACGGCCGACTGGCGAGCACGCTGACGAACAGCGGCACGGCCGACAACGCCGGCACCATCGCCGGGCGCGTCACGAATACCGGCACGTTCACGACCTCCGGCACGCTCGCCGGCGGCCTGACGAACACCGGCACGCTGACGGCGTCGGCCGGCCGGCTCGACGGGGCCGTCGCCAACGAGGCCGGTACCCTCGCGATCACCGGCACGGTTGCGGGCAACGGTCCGCTCTCGAACGCATCCGGTGCGACCCTCCGGATCGACCGGACCGGCCGCTTCCGTATCGCGGGATCGTTCGCCAATGCGGGCACGGCCACGAATGCCGGGGCCCTGGATGCGGACGTGACGAACGCGGCCGGTGCCCGGTTCACCAATACCGGCACCGTCTCGACCGCGTCGCAGCCCTTCTCGAACGCGGGCACGCTCGTCAGCTCGGGCACCCTCGACGGCGGGTTGGCGAACACCGGCACCGTGCAGATGTCCGGTGAGCTGAACGGCGTGCTGAGCAATGCCGGCAGCCTCACGCTCACCGGTACGACGAGCGGCATCACCGCCTTCACCAATGACGGGACCGCCGATCTCGGCGGCACGGCGCTCCACGTCGGATCGCTCTCGGGGACACGCGCGAGCGCGGTGCTGCGCAACGGACGGCTCACCGTCGGCGCGGACAACAGCTCGACGAGCTATGCCGGGACGATCACGGACGGGGCGGGCGCCACCTCCCTGACCAAGGTCGGCAGCGGGACGCTGACCTTGTCGGGCGTCAGCACCTATACCGGCGCCACCCTCGTCAACGACGGAACGCTGAACCTGAGGGGCACGCTCGCCTCGGCTGTGACGGTCGCCGACGGCGCCCGCTTCGCCGGCTCCGGCTTGACGCGGACCCTGACGGTCCTCGGTGGCGCCAGCGCCAGCCCGGACGGAGCCGGCACGCTCGCCACGGTATCGGTCACCGGCACCGTGCTCTTCGCGGCCGGCTCGCAGTATCGGGTCGATGTCACCGCGTCCGGCGAGTCCGACCGCATCACCGCCACGGGGAGCGCGACGCTGCAGGGTGGGACGGTACAGGTCACGGCGGGAACCGGCCCGTACGCGCCGCGGATGCGCTACGCCATCCTCTCGGCGGCCGGCGGCGTCACCGGGCAGTTCGCGGGCGTCCGCTCGAACTTCGCCTTCCTCACACCCTCCCTGACCTACGATGCCAACACGGCCTTCCTGACGCTGGCCCGCAACGACCTGCAGTTCGGCACCGTTGCGGCCACGCGCAACCAGGGCAGCGTCGCGGCGGCCGCTCAGGCACAGGGGGGCGGCACGCGGCTCTACGACGGGATCGCCGTGCTCTCCGGCCCCCAGGCCCGCCAAGCCTTCGATGCGCTCTCGGGCGAGATCCATTCGAGCGCGGTGACGAGCCAGTTCGACACCGGCTTCCTCGTGCGCGAGGCGACCCTCGACCGGCTGCGCTTCGGCGATGCGCCGAGCTTCGGCGGCCTCGGTGCGCAGGGCATCGGACAGCGCTTTGCCCCCGGCACCACCCTGCCGGCGGTCTATACCGCCGATCTTCCGGGCCGCCCCACGGCCCCGGTTCCGGTCTCGACCCAGCTCGTGGTGCCGACCCCGGTCGTGCTCTGGGGTCAGGGCTTCGGTTCGTTCGGGTCGACCGGCGGGGACGGCAACGCCGCACGGCTCGATCAGCAGACCTCGGGCTTTGTGCTCGGGGCGGATACCCGCCTCGGCGAGCGCTGGTGCGTCGGCGTGGCCGGCGGCTACACCCTCAACACCCTCGCCCTCACCGCCCGCCAATCCGCCGCCACGGTGGAGAGCGGCTACGGCGCGCTCTATGCCGGCACCGGCTTCGGACCGGTGCAGCTGCGCCTTGGCGGCGCCTATGCCGGCTCGAGCCTCGCCACCAACCGAGCCGTCATCTTTCCCGGCTTCTCGGACAACGCCAGTGCCCGCTACGGCGGTTCGCTCGGCCAAGCCTTCGGCGAGGTCGGCTATCGCTTCGGCTCCGGGATCGGTCATGTCGAGCCGTTCATCGGCGGGGCGGCGATCAGGGTCGGCCGCGACGGCTTCACCGAGCGCGGCGGCGCGGCGGCCCTGACCGGCACCGGTCAGGACTACGATGTCGCCACCGTGACGGTGGGCGTACAGGCCCAGGGGCAGGTCGGCGCGCTCTTCGGCTCGACGACGCCGATCTTCGTGCGCGGGCTCGTCGGCTACCGTCGTGCCTACGGCGACGTGGTGCCCTCGACCCTGTTCAGCTTCGGTGCGGCCGGCCAGTCCTTCGTGACGGCCGGCGTTCCGGTCGCTCGCGACGCCGTGGTGGCGCAGGCAGGTCTCGATTGGCAGGTGGCATCGGAGACGACGCTGTCGCTCGCCTATACCGGCCAGATCGGCGCGGATAGCACCCAGATCCACGGCCTCAAGGGCGGCTTCCTCTATCGCTGGTAAGACGGATGACGATGCCGTCAGCGATCAAGACGGCCTGATCCTCGCAGCCAGCGCCCTGGTTGCGGCGCCGGCTGCCGCGTTCCTCGCCTCCGGTCCGGGCCTGGCGCAGGCGGCGCCCACGGCACCGCCCGTGCCCGCGGAGCCCGGCACGACCTCAGCGAGCTATAGCGACAGGGTGATGCGGTGCCAGCGCGGCGGCTCGGTCGAGAAGCCGGTGCGGGTCTGCGAAGTCGCGCAATCGATGCAGGTCCAGGGGCAGACCCAGCCGATCGCGCAGATCGCGGTCGGTCGGGTCGGCGCCGGTCAGCCGCTGCAGATCACGGCCCTGCTGCCGCCCACCGTCGCCTTCCCCAGCAGCGTGCGCGTGCTGACGGACGAGAAGGACATGACGGGGGCCGAACTGGCGTGGCGGCGCTGCCTGCCCGGCGTCTGCGTGGCGGATGCGGCCCTCGAGGAAGAGGCTCTCCGACGCTGGCGCGGAGCGGCCGGGCCGGGACGGATCGCATTCAAGAACGCGGGCGGCCAGGAGATCTCCATCCCGTTGTCGTTCCACGGTCTTGCCCAAGCCCTCGATGCCCTGGCCCGCGAGGCGGGATAGGGCATCGTCCCGAAAGCTGGCCGACGGCTTTCGGTGATCTTCCGATAGCCGCAGCGGCCATACTGCTCCGCCAGCTCGACGAGATCGACTGTCAGGGTGGCCTCGTCGTCTCGTCCCCGCGGCAGCTTGCGCTGTGTCGAGCGATGCTGGCCGAGGGCGTGACACGGGCGACGCTCGACACCTTCATCGTCTGAACGATGGGCTCGACACACGCTCGTCGGCGCGCGGGTCTCAGAAGTTCCCCAAGTCGCCTGCTGCAGAATCAGCTTCTCCAGCGTCAGATCGGCCACCGCCCTGCGAAGCCGCTGGTTTACCGGACTCCAAGTCCTTCATCCGCCGGACCTGATCCATCGTCAAACCGCCGAACGCCTCGCACCGGCGGTCGTGGGTCACCTCGGTCATATCGAGGGTCGGATCAGGTCGGCCACGCTCTGGCTCAGTGCGATCAGCACGTCCGCCTGCTGCAGCTTGGCAATCACATCCGCGGGCTCGTGCCGCTTCGTTCCCATCTGTCCGCCCTTGTCCTGGCCCCAGCACATATCTCAGGACGGACCACTCACAGGGGAGAGGGACGGATCAGAATTGCGCGCGTTTCATATCTGCATTCGTTGGGCGTTGGGAGTTCTGATAAAGCGCGAGATCGTCTTCATTATTAAGGTTTAGCAGGCTAATTTACGAAATATATTATATATTATATCTGATGAAGAATTTTGCGAACGGCGCGCTGGTCGCGTAGATCGATGAGGCGATGGCGTAGTTTCGCTGTATTCACGTGCTGGTCTACCGGTGCACAAAGCGCAGCTTCGACGGTGTGTCGATCCGGGCACAGCCACATGCCAATTTTTACGATGATCCTGATCGCGATAGCTTCCCGGACTCGCGCATCCGAGAATGGACCGCGAGGATTGATCCTCTTGGGTGAAGCCGTGGCTGCCCTGCCGATGAGATCAGCATTTGAGACGCTGGATCAATCGAAAAAATGGAACCGTCCCTGCGCAGCTGGGAGCGGTACTGATATGTTGGAGCAGGCGAAGATGCGGGAATCGCGCGGGCGCCGCAATGTGGGGACGGGATGAGTAAGCAGCTTCTTATTTACGAGCGTGCCGTACCGGTCACCCGGCAGCGTCACGGGTCATGGTCCGTGAAGGCCGGTGCGTCGTTCGACTTCGCGCGTGGGGTCAATTCGGTGCCGCTCATGGTCGCCGAGTTTCCGAATTCGGCGGCCGAATATGCCATCGTGTTCGGCGGTGCTGCCGACGAGATCATTCCGGTCGCTCTTCTCGGAATTCGCGACAACGAGAACCTGTACGTCTCCGAGTCGGGTTCGTGGTCCGGTTCGTACGTTCCGGCCTTCCTGCGCCGCTACCCGTTCGTGTTTTCCAGCGACAACGCGAACGACCCCGATGCCACCTTCACGCTCTGCGTTGATGAGGAGTTCTCGGGCTGCAACGACGAAGGCCGCGGCGAGCGCCTGTTCGACGCCGATGGCGAGCGGACACAGTATCTGCAGAACGTCCTGGGCTTCCTTCAGGCCTACCAAGTGCAGTTCCAGCGCACGAAGCTGTTCGTGAAGCGCCTGCAGGAGTTCGGCCTCCTGGAGCCGATGCAGGCGCAGTTCACCCTGCGCAGCGGTCAGCGCTCGACGCTGTCCGGCTTCAGCGTGGTCAGCCGTGATCGCCTGAAGGCTCTCTCGGCCGAGCAGCTCGCCGAACTGATGCAGGCGGACGAGATGGAACTGATCTACCTGCATCTCGCCTCGCTGCGGAACCTTGCGCCGATCGCCGAGCGCATCGGTGCTCCGGCCGAGCCTACGCAGGCGGACGAGACCGCGCCGGCGTCTCCGGCCGACTTCGAGACTTCGGGCAACGCCTGATCCCGAAGGGCTCCCGGTCTAGGCCGGGAGCCAGGAGCCGATGCGCAGCCGCTGAGCGCCGGCCGAAATCGAATAGAGCGGTGACGACGATCCCGGCGGCTCTCCTGCCTGCCGGGCCGCTGTGTCTTTGCGCGCCGGATCAGGCCGCGCAGGTTCCGGTTGGAGAAAGCGGCAATGGCTTTTCCGTTCAAGTCGGAAGGCTTCTGGGGTCCCCTGTTCCGCCGCCGCGATCGTGCGCGCATGGCCGTGGAGGCGCCGCGCCCGTCGCGTCCGTCGAAGCGTCAACTCGTCCTGCATCTGAAGACGAAGGCCGGAAAGCTCTTCAGCCGGGATCGACTGATTTTCGATCCGTTGGAGCCGCGCGTTCTTCTCAACTCCGACATCACCTATCAGATCGGCGCAGCGACCGACGCCGCGGGCGTCGAGCATCAGCTTCTGGTCAAGCTGATCGAGCGGAACGAGACCATCGAGAGCGCCACCAAGACGGTCCAGCGCATTCAGGTGTTCGACTACACGAACGGGACGCAGGGCACGAACCCGCTCCACACGTTCGGCATCATCGATGCGAATTCGAACCAACAATACACGCTTCAAGGCTCTGGCGGCAAAGAGACCATCACGGTCGATGCCGACTCCTTCAAGCTCCTCGGCAGCACTCAGAAGCCGATTCTCGCGTTCACCGATCCGACCAATGCCGAGGTGAATCCGAGCAACAATCTCAACAACACCCTTGCCCTCCTGAACACGCCGACCGGGTCCGCGCAATCGGGCGCCGAGTTCGAGCTGACGGGCGCCAATGCCGGTGAGATTGCATCCGGCAAGTTCGCGGGACGCTTCTCGAACGTCGCCAACCTCGTCGGTGCCGCCGCGGCCGACGACAAGCTGACGATCGGTGCGAACGGCAGCCTCAGCGGAACCTTCGGCGGCGGCAAGAAGAGCCTGCAGCTCGACATCTCGTCGATCGTGACGGGAAGCATCGACGCGACGCTGTCGGGCGGCGGCAGCAGCTATACGCTGGCCAAGACCAGCGGCTCCTCGGCGGCGACCTTCGGAAGCCTTGCCTTCACCGCGCCGACGACGAGCCTCGGCGTGATCCTGGGCAGCGGCAACGACACGCTCCATCTCGCCAGCCTGCCGCCCGCACCCTCCTTCTCGGTCAGCGGCGGCGCGGGCGCGGACAGGATCGTCTTCGACACCAATCTCGAAGCAGCGTCCGGAAATCTCGCCGTCACCTTCGATGGCGGCGCGGGCGACGACAGCATCGCCGTATCGGCCAACCTGAGCGCGCTGGCGGGTGATCTCGGCATCGTCTTCAAGGGCGGCGAGGGTGCCAACACCTTGAGCGTCGCGTCGGGCAAGACGCTGTCGGCCAGCGGCCAAGTCACCATCGCGGCCGACGCGACCGTGACCCCCGTCCTCACCACGTCCGGACTCGATCGATCCGGCAGCGCGACGGCGCAGATGGCCGTTACCGTTAACGACGGGGCCGTGATCCGCGGAACCGGCGTGCGAGTCGCTGTCCGCAGCGACATCGCGATCGCCGATACGGCTCCCGCCGATACCTCGACCATCAGCGTCACCGCCAACGGGCTCGCCGGAATCACCCTCGCCGGTACGGTCGACGCGGGGACGGGCGACGCCGTCCTGACCACGGACGTCAACAACGCCGTCACGCTGACCTCGACGCTGAATTCGCAGCTCAAGAGCGTGACGCCGCGGCAGACCAACAGCTCGACGATCGCCGTCGGCGCCAAGGGGGCTGTGAACGGCGGGACCGTGAAGATCGCCGCCAACACGGTGGCAAAGGTCGATGTGAAGACCATCGGGCTCGTTCTGCCCGGCGTCCTGACGGTGACCGACGCCGCGGCCGGCACCTTCGAGAAGGTCAAGAGCGCGATCAAGGGCGAGGGAAGCTTCAGCGACATCTTCACCCCCGCCGAACTGGCCGCCAAGGCGCTGATCAAATCGGCCGAAACGACGATCAGCAACACGACCCAGGTGACGGTCGCACCGGGCGCGGTGGGCACGGAGCCGCGGATCAAGCAGACCGGCGCCGGCACCATCGCCGGCAGCGATCCTGCCGTCGCGCTTCAGATCTCGGCCGACGACAAGACCGATTCGACGATCACGCTCGTCGCACGGGACGGTGTGTCGGTACCGGGCTTCGCATTCAATGACCCGGCCTTGGATGGCGTTGCGGGCGCCGTCGCCGCCCCGATCAGCATTCTCAACCTCTTCGGCCTGAGCGGCACGCAGACCGTCACGCGCCTCACCAGCGTCGATCTCGGCGTTCCGGCCGCCGGAAGTCTTCCCGCCGGCGCACCCGCCGCCGCGGATGTTCCTCTGGTCTCGGCGGAGGGCGCAGCCGGAATCCACGCGGCCAACGCCGGCACCCTGGCCGGGCGCATCCGCGCCGCCACCGATGCCACCGATCCGGCCAACCCGGAGAAGAGCCTCGTCGCGGGCGACGGGGAGACCGACAATTCGCTTGCTGCGCCGATGAAGGCGGGTGCGGCCCAGGTCAACGTGAACGACACCGTGCGGGTCGCCGTGCGCGGCGTGTCCGTCGCCGCCGCGTCCCTCGCCGTCGCGGCCACCAACGACACCGCGATCGAGTCGCGCGCCGTCCAGGCCCGCAACCTGCTGACCGGTTCCACCAAGGCCGTGGTCGAGACGGCGCGCCTGACCGCGACCAACGGCGCCATCTCCGTCGTCGCGATGGATGCGACCAAGGCGCAGGCCATCGTCGAGCCGATCCGGACCGACACCCTCGAGGATGAGAGCGACGCCGAGGCGGCAAGTCGCGAACTGATCGGCATCGCCCGCAGCTCCGCCGTCAACACGGTCGAGCGCGACATCACGGCGACCATCACGGATTCGGTCGTTACGGGCGCGCAGGGCGTCGCGCTGACCGCGCAGAACGCCCTCGATCTGACCACCAACGCGAAAGCCGTCGTCGCGGCGAGCAAGTTCGGCGTGGCCGGCTCCTACGCCGTCAACATCGTGCTCGGCAGCACCACGGCGACCGTCCAGGGCGGAAGCGTGAGCGCCGCGACCGGCGACATCTCCGTCAACGCCTCGGATGTGACCAACATCGATTCGCGCGTGCAGACCTCGGTCGGAGGTGAGTCCGAGTCCGGCGGCACCGCCATCGGCGGTGCGGCGGCCTTCAACATCGTCGGCTACCGGCCGGACGGCCTGACCGGCAGTGACAAGCTGGCCGACAAGATCGTGGGGATGGCCATCGACGCCATTCTCGGCAGCGGGTTCTTCACCTTTGCCGCCACCCAGGCGACCCGTGCGCGGATCGAGGCGGCCACCGTCACGGCCACGTCCGGCGGCGTCGGGGTGAAGGCGATCAGCGCCGGCACGGTGAACGCCACGGTCAGCAACACCGTGACCGTTTCGACCCCGGAACAGTCGCGCCTCGACGAGGCGAAGGCGCAGGCGACACGCACGGCGATCAACAAGGCCCGGACCTTCCTCGGCAAGGCGACGCTGAGCGGCGAGCCCGGTGCGGTGACGAACGCGGGCTCGCGCAGCATCGGCGGCCTGATCGCCACCAACCGCATGAACCGTTCGGCCGCCGCGGAGGTGATCAGCGGCGCGACGATCACGAGCGGGGGTGAGCTCGGCGTCCGCGCGACGGACCTGTCGACGATCAACGCCAACGTGAAGCTCGTGGCGTCGAGCCAGGCCGCCAGCGACGGCGGCCTGCCGGCGAAGCAGCCGCAGATCAAGTCCGACTACAAACTGAGCGAAAGCCAGCCGGTGGCGATCACCCTCGGCCAGCGCGTGGCCGTCGATTTCTCGACCCTGCTCGGCGAGCAGGCGATCAAGACCGTCAGCACCCTCGACGCGATCAAGTCGAACCTGCCGTCGACGACGAAGCAGGCCCAGAGCGGCACGACGCCGGGCAAGGCTCCGACGCTGAAGGCGGTCAAGACGGGCGATGTGGTCCTCGTGAGCCCCGGCCATCCGGCCGGCAGCGGCGAGGTCGGCTCCTATTACCGCTACATCAAGACGCCGATCGCACCGGCGACGTCGGATTCGATCGACCTGTCGAAAGAGAACTTCACGGGCCCGAGCTGGGAGCTGATCGGCGCGAAGGGCGACGTCTACGCCTATATGGGCGCGGATCGCACCGCCGCGAACAAGCTCGACCTCAAGACGGTCACGTTCACGGATCGGGATCTCTGGCGCCGGGTCAGCGAGACCGAGGTCGCGCCGGCCAAGACGACCGGATCCGGCGGCACCTCGGCCGGCGGCATCGTCGTGCGCAACGAGATCAAGGGCGGCGTGAGCGCCGCGATCAGCAGCTCCTCCACCACGACGACGGTGAATGCCGGCAGCGTCGTGGTCTCGGCCGAGCGCGGCGCGACGATCACGTCCAAGGCGGATGCCACGGTCGAGGCGATCGCCACGATCCGCGAGCAGACCGGCGAGACGGCGGAAGGCGCGGCCGGCAGCGGGACGGCGAGCACGGTTCCGGGCCAGACCTCGGCCTTCGACAAGTCCAGCACGTCGAATTCGAGTGCGCTCGCGATCAACGCGGTGATCGCCACCAACACCATCCAGTCGGTGGCCGACGCCTCGATCACCGATGCCGAGGTCACGACCACCGGCGATGACGGTGCGGTCGCCGTCGAGGCGAAGACGACCGGCTCGATCGAGGCCGAAGTCCAGGCGCAGATCACCGCGCTGTCGAGCGGTCCCTCCGGCACCGAAGACACCGCGGCCGATCCGGCCGCCGGCGGCTCGACCGGTGGCGCCCCGACGACGGGATCGGGGCAAACGACCGCGCCGCCCACCACGGCGCGGGCGGGCGGCATCCAGCTCGCCTTCAACGCGATCGGCTACGAGAGCAGCAATCTCGGCTTCGACACCCTCAACGCCCTGGTCGGGACCAATCTCGGTAACCCGGCGACGGCGCAGGCCAGCGCGCGCATCACCAACACCCGGGTCACGGCCACGGGCGCGGTCAGTGCGACGGCCGAGTCGTCCGGCACGATCGCCTCGACCCTGAGCAACGAGGTCACCGCCGCGGCCAAGGCGGCGAGCGTCAACTCCCTGGCGGTCTCCGGTCTCGTTGCGATGAACCGCGTCAGCGGTGCCGCCGAGGCGGTGATCGATGCCCGGACCAAGATGGTCTCGGGCACGGACGTCACGGTGTCCGCCACCGACACGGTCGGGATCGAGGCGGAGACCGCCGTGGCGGCCTCGGCTTCGGCCGAGAAGCCCGGCTCGGTCAGCGGCCTCGGCAAGAACGCCGAGGCGCTGCTCGGCGAGTACACCTACACCACCGCGTCCGGCAGCCGGCAGGTCAAGTTCGGCGAGAAGATCCGCCTCAGCGACAGCTGGGCCGGCAAGGGCGAGAAGGGCGCGGTGTACCAGTATATGGGCGCCGACTTCGCCGCCGCCGAGGATCTCGGCAACACGGCGCGGGACTTTGCCGACTTCGCGCTCTGGAAGAAGCTCGACGCCACCAACGTCGTGCCGGGTGCGACCGGCGGCTCGGGCGCTCCGACCGGAAAAATCGCGGCGGCGAAATCCTCGGCGACCGCGCTGGGCGGCATCTTCGCCCGCAACGACGTGTCGGGTCAGGCCAAGGCCTGGATCGTCAACACCACCGTTCAGGCCACAGGCGACGTCAGCGTCAGCGCGAAATCGGAGGCGTCCATCAACGCCACCGACGAGAGCGAGGTCGAGGCCGAGGGCGGTTCGGCCGCCAACGGCGTGCTCGTGTCCAACAACGTGCAGAACGGCGCCCTCGCCTACATCAAGGACAGCACCGTCACGAGCGCGGACGGGGGCGTGAGTGTCTCCGCCGAGAACACATCGACGATCGAGGCGAGTGCGGCCGGGTCCGTTGCCGGCGAAACAACGGCGGTCGGCTTCACCCTCGCCTTCAACACGGTCGGATTCCGGCAGCAGAACCCGCTCTTCAACGCCGTCGACACGATCGTCGGCGATCCGCTCATCGCCACCGCCACCAACGGGGAGAACCCGGCCGGCGCGAAGGCCTACATCACCGGCTCCACCGTCACGGCCAAGCGCGACGTCTCCGTCACCGCCGACAGCCAAGCCACGATCACGGCCGAGGCCGGCAACAAGGCCGAGCAGGCGGATTCCGAGGAAACCGTCCACAAGGCGGAAACCGGCGCGCGCGGGATCTCCGCGGGCGCGGTGCTCGCCATGAACAAGGTCAGCGCCCGCGCCGAGGCGTTCATCGGCGCGGAAACCGTCGCCGCTCAGGCCCCGGCTCAGACCGCCGCCACCGTCGCCTCGACCGATGGCGCCGTGACCGTTTCGGCCAAGAACCAGGCCAGCATCGAATCGACCAGCACGATGATCGGTGCGTCGTCGGTCTCCGGCAGCGTCGCCGAACTGGCCAAGAAGGCGGTCGCCACCGCCCTCAACATCTACGATTACACCTCGAAATCCGGCACCAAGGCGCTGAAGGCCGGCGACCGCGTGCGGCTGGCGGCCGATTTTGCCGCGCCGGCCGGATCGAGCTCGAACACCGACGCCAAGCGGACCGAGGAGCCCACCCTGAAGGGACGGGTCTTCATCTTCGTCGCCGCGTCCGATGCCTCGGTCGATCTCGCAACCGAGGATTACACCAACGCCGCCCGTTGGTTCGCGGTCGATGACGGGGCCATCGTGTCCACCAAGCCGACGGCGGCCGGCACGACACCCGGAACCACGACCGGCGACACCCTGGACAAAGACACGACCACCATCAAGACGGCGGAAGGCACCACGACGATCACGCGCCAGAAGGCACGTTACACGTCGAACGGCGGCTTCCAGGACATGATGGCCGGCCAGGGCGTGCTGCTCTCGAAGACCGATACACTCTCGAAGGGCGAGAAGGGCACGATCTACATCTGGCGTGGAGCGGACAACACGCGGGTCACGCTCCACGGCGAGGACTACACCAGCGACAACTGGATTCCGGCCGCCGCGAAGACGGTCATGCCGAAGCTCGATACGGTGGCCAACCCGCCGGCGCCGCCGACGCCCGCCGCGGGCTCGACGGCTCCGACCCCGACCGCCCGCACGCCCGGCTCTTCGTCCAAGGCCTTCGGCGGCCTCATCGTGTTCAACGAGGTGACCGGTGGCGCGGGCGCCCGCATCACCGATGCCACGGTCACCTCCGCTCTGGACCTGACGGTCCATGCTGAGGACGCCGCCGACATCTCGGCCACCCTCCTCAGCACCGTGACGTCGTCCGGCGGCACCTCCTTCCAGTCCAAGACCGGCGCAGCCGGCACCAGCGGCGGCAGCGGCGGCGGTACGCTCATCGCGGCCAACGGCATCGCCGCGACCAACGTCGTGCGCGGCGGCGCCGATGCCAGCGTCCTGCGTTCGACGGTGGAATCCACGACCGGCAACCTCGAAGTCAGCGCCGAGAACGAATCCGGTGTCGATGCGCGCATTCGGGCGTCATCGACGACGTCGGGTGGCGAGGGCGTGTCCGGCGCGGTGACGCTCGCGTTCAACTCGGTCGGCTACGAGACCCAGAACCTGCTCTTCAACGCGATCGACACCCTGATCGGGCAGTCGGCCATCTCGGGAGCCTTCGGCGGCGAGATCGGCGCCGGCGCCAAGGCGACGATCGTCCAATCCTCGGCGAAGGCGGGCGGCGACCTGCCCGTCTCGGCGGTTTCGGCCGCCAAGATCAACGCGACCGTCAGCAATGCCGCGACCTCCTCGGCCGATGTCGCGATGGTCTCGGGCGGCGCCGGCACCGGATTCGGTGTCGTTCTCGCCTCGAACAAGGTGAGCGGCAGCGCCGTCGCCCTCATCGACAACACCGGCGTGACCCGGAGCATCACGGCCGGCGGCGCCCTGGCCGTCACGGCGACGGATGCGGCCGGCATCACCTCGAACGTCCAGATCGTCACGAGCTCGACCGTCACGAAGAGCGACGGCGGCGCCGTCACCAACCAGTCCAAGCTCAACAAGTACCTGCCGTCGGACTTCTCGACGAACCCGAACGAGGTTCAGTCGGCCACGATCCAGTCGAACATCATCAAGAACCGCGCCGATTGGGCACCGGCCGAATTGACCGCCTTCGAGGAGAAGGTCACCGCGCAGATCGCCCGCGTGAAGGGGCTGATCGAGGAGCTTCAGGCCGGCCCCGCGACGCTGCTGAAGCAGGTCGAGACCAAGCTGCTCGAACTCAGGGCGGGCAAGGTCACGACGGAGTACCTGATCAAGATCAACCAGACCCTCGTCGATCAGCTCGAGGGAATCGATGTCACCAAGATCCCCAGCACCGATCAGACCGATCTCAAGACGCGGATCGCAGAGGCGGCCGACGCGCTGTCGGGGCACCTGACGGCGCTCTCGGTCAACACGGCTGGTGGCGACGAGGCGCGGCTCGAGGCACTGAAGGTCGCTGCCGAGGCGGCGCGCCTCGGCTATCTCGACGAGGCCGCGCTGCGCAACAGCGCCGACCTGGCCGAAAAGAGCGTCGGTCAGTTGATCCGCCTGCAGGTCGCCGTCGATCGCGCGGTCATCGAGACCGCCGGCAAGATCCTGGAGCTGAAGGACGGGCTCAACAACTTCCTGAAGCCGTTCGGCCTCAGCACCGACAGCATCGGCGCCATCGACCTCTCGGCCTATGGCCAGCTTCCGAAGACCGCGAACGCGCAGGACGTCACCTTCGGCACGCGGGTGCGGATCGCGGACGGCTACGCGAAGCCGACCTACAAGGCCGGGCAGGGCGAGATCACGGTCAAGACCGGCGAAACGATCGAAGACCTCTCGGGCAAGATCTACAAGTATGTCGGTGCCGACATCCTGGTCGGTATCAACTCGCTCGCTCCGAATTTTGCGGATGGGGCGAAGTGGAAGCTGATCGCCGACAAGTCCAGCGCCTACAAGGCCGGAGACATCTTCATCTACATGGGCGGCGACGCGAAGATCGACCTCGCGGCCACCGACTACACCAACAAGCTCCTCTGGAAGCGCGCTCTCGAGTCCAACTTCATTCCGGACGGCCTGAAGCTGCCGACCACCGGCACGGAAACGGGGACAGGAACCGGCACGACGACGCCGGCCCCGGCCACGTCTTCGACCGAGACGGTGGCGCCCACGGGCGACCCGTCGGCCAACAACGCCGCCAAGACCGGCACGGTCGCGGCACAGCCCTCCGCCTCGCTCGCGATCGGCGGCCTCGTCGTGCTCAACAGCGTCCACGCGGACGCCGTCGCGCGCATCACCGGCGTCACCGCCGAGGCGGGCGGCACGGTCACGGTTCAGGCGAGCGAGACCGCCACGATCAAGGCGACCGCCGACAGCGCCGCCAACGTCAAGTCGGCGAGTTCCTACAAGCCGACGAGCGGCACCAGCACCCCGGCCCCGACCACGCCGGCCGACCCGTCCACGGACCGGACGCTCGGCACGAAGAGCCAGCCGACGAGTCTCGCGCTCGGCGGCATCATCGCCACCAACGCCGTCCTCGGCACGGCGCGGGCCGAGATCGTCGACAGCACCGTCACCGGCGGCGGGATGAAGGTCGATGCGGCCAACACCGCCACCATCGACGCCACGACCAAGACCGCGACCTCCAGCGATCAGGGCGCGGTGTCGATCACGCTCGCCTTCAACACCATTGGCTGGAAGGAACAGAACATCCTGTTCCGCGCCGCGGATACGATCACGGGGCAGCCGCTGATCGCCGCCGGCAGCGGCAACGACGCCGACCCGTCGGGCGCGCGCGCGCAGATCCTGCGCAGCCCCGTCACGACGCCGGACGCCAGCGGCCCGCTCGCCGTGACCGCGCGTTCGGATGCGTCGATCAACGCCCAGCTCACCAACAAGGCCAGCGCATCGCAGGCGGTGCTCAAGGATGCGAGCGCCTACGCGATCGGCTTCGCGCTCTCCGGAAACCTCGTGAATTCCGAGGCGGTGGCGCGGATCGACAGCAGCAACGCGGCCGGCACGACGATCGACCCGACGAAGAGGCTCGACGCCGCCGGCGCGGTGACGATCTCGGCGACCAGCAACGGCAGCATCACCTCGCTGAACAACCTCTCGGCGATCGCCAGCCTCACCAAGCCGAGCGTGCTGCAGGACTTCGCCGACAAGATCCTCGGCAATTACACCTACACGACCGAGTCGGGCTCGAAGACCGTCACATTCGGCGATATCGTGTTCGCGAATGTCGGTGGCGTCGAGAAGCTCTACGTCTATTTCGGAGATACCAAGCTCGTCTCCGATCTGAAGACGGAGACCTACACGGAGGCCAATGGCTGGCGGGAGAACAATCTCCGCGAATTCGTGAAGTTCCTGCCGCCGGGCGTGCTCAACCTCGGCGACAGCAAGGATGTCGCCGGCTCGGCGACGCCGCCGGCCAACGACGCGAACACCACCAGCGGCCAGACCCCGTCGAAGCCCTACGCCGTCGCCGTCAGCGGCATCCTCGTGACCAACGACGTGCGCAGCGCCGCCACGGCGACGCTGACGGGCATGACCGTCGTCAAGGCCGGCGATATCAGCGTCCAGGCGGAGCAGAAGGGCGCGATCACCGCGACGGTCAACAGCAAGGTCGAGTCGAAGCTGAAGCCGGGCACCAAGGCCGGCGACAAGCACTCCGTCGCGGCCCAGGCGGTGATCGCCTCGAACGTCGTGATGGGCGCGAGCACCGCCACGATCGACCGCAGCCCGCTCGGCGACGCCGCCGCGAACGCGACCGTCGGCAACGTCGCGGTGGGCGCCCGCAATACCGGCGCGATCACCGCCACGATCGACAGCACGGTCGATTCGAGCGAGACCGCCGTCGGCATCACCGCCGCCTTCAACAAGATCGGCAGCCCGAGCACCAACGCGGTGTTCGACCTCGCCGAGTTGCTCGTCGGGATCGATCTCGACAGCCAGATGATCAAGGGCGGCCAGTTCGCCGCGACCGCCTCGATCTCGGGCCAGCCGATCAACGCCACCGGCAAGGTTTCGGTGGAGGCTCTGTCCAAGGCGACCATCAACGCCACCATCGAGAACGCCGTCACCTCAATCGGCTCAGCCGCGACCACCGTCGGCGCCGTCGCCGGCCTGAACTTCGTGCGTGTCGGCACCTCGGCCACCATCGCCGACGTGACGAGCCTCAAGGCGGCGGGCGGCGTGGCCGTCAACGCCCGCAGTGCGTCCACCATCGACGCCGTGGTCAAGGCCCCCGTCACGGCGGTGGTCTACAACATGCCCGACACGAGCGGCACCTCGGGCGGCACCAACACCTCCGGTAACACCGGCAATACGGGCAACACCGGCGGGACCGGCACCGCGACGACCACGCGCTCGATTTCCGTCGCCGCCAGCTTCGCCCGCAACACCATCCTCGACGTCGTGCTCGAAGCCGGCCTCGACCGGATCGGCGACCTCACGGCGAGTGCGGGCGACGTCAGCGTCACTGCCGCCAACACCGCCACCATCACCGCGAAGGTCGCGGCCACCGCCATCGCCGTGCTGCTGAGCACCGAGGACGGCAAGAATCTCGGCGTCTCCGGCAGCGGCGCCTTCGGCGTCAACACGATCCTCGGCGGTGTCGAGGCGCGGATCGCCGACAGCCGGATCACCGCGTCCGGCAGCCAGGCGCCGAGCGTCACCGACGGGACCGGCGGCCAGGGCAACATCACCGTCTCCGCCAAGAGCGCGGCGACCATCACGGCTTCGGGCGAGGCCGCCGCGGCGGCCGTCGTCGTCGGCAAGGGCACGGCCCAGGCGGTGGCGATCGGCGTGTCGCTCGCCTTCAACATGATCGGCTACAATCTGAGCCTGATCCCGACGGATCCCACCGGCAGCCTCGCCGCCGACAAGGCGCGCTCGCTGGACGTCAAGGCGAACGTCACAAAGTCCCGGCTGAACGCAGGGCGCCGGGTGTCGGTCGAGGCCGACTCGGGCGGCCGGATCGAGGCCCGGACCCTCGCCACCGCCATGGCGGTCGGCGTTTCGACGGGGGGCAGCTCCGGCGGCTCCAGCACCGACGGCAACGTCGCGCTGTCCGGCGGCGGCCTGTTCGTGCGCAACAAGGTCGTGACTTCGGCCTCCGCCGTCATCGACGGCACCGGCAGCAGCGACGACGCGGTCACCTCCGGCGCGGGCGGGATCAACGTCTCGGCCAAGGACACCGCCGTCATCCGGGCGACCTCCGTCGCCCTCGGCCTCTCGGCCAATCTGAGCGCGGATGCGAGCAACACCGCCTCGAAGTCGACCCTCGCCATTGCCCTGTCGCTCGCCGACAATTCGATCACCAGCGAAGTGGCCGCGCGGATCACGCAGGTCGCCAATCTCGCGACCCTCGGCGACGTCACCGTGGCTGCGAACCGCAGCGCCGACATCTTCGCGCAGACCATCGCCGCCGCCGTCGGCGCGCAGATCTCCTCGAAGGGCGACGGGGCCTCGGTGAGCGGCGGCGGCGCGCTCGCGATCAACACGGTCGAGGGATCGACGATTGCCGAGATCACCGACTCCAAGGTCGGGGACGCTGCCAATGTCGGCGCCAAGGTCGGCAGCCTCGCCGTCACGGCGACGGATGCGGCCAAGGTCGTCGCGCTGACCGGTGCGGCCGCGATCACTCTCGCCGGCACGGCCGAGGGGAAATCCACGGGTGTCGCCTTCGGCGTCTCCGCCGCGCGGAACGTCATCGGCGGTTCGGGGACCGCGGTTCGGGCCACGGTGTCCGGTACGCCCGTGCGGTCCACCGGCGCCGTCGGCGTGCGCGCCGAATCCAAGGCCGATATCGATGCGACGACGGTGACCGTGGCGGTCGGCGTCTCGGGCAGCGGGTCCGGGGATTCGCTCTCGGCGAGCCTCGGCGGCTCGGGCGCCCGCAACACCATCAACGTCGCCACCACGGCGGAGCTGTTTTCTGCGGACGGGACGTCGATCGCCGTCGAAGCCGGCAGCCTCGCAGTCACCGCCAAGAACACCTCGACCATCTCGGCGGATGTCGGCGCGGCTTCGGTCGCCGGTTCGTTCGGGCAGGGAAAATCGGTGGCGGTCTCGCTCACGGCGAGCGTGGCGATCAACGAGATCAGCGGCAACGTCGCCGCGACCGTGAAGAACGCCGATGTCACGACGCTCGCGGGCGGTGTGACCATCGAGGCCACGCGGCAGGGCACCATCGAGACGCGCGCGGCCGCCGCCAGCGTCGCGGTGAGCGCGAGCGCCGACAAGAGCATCTCCGTCTCCGGTGCCGGTGTCGCTGCGGTCAACAGGATCAACAGCAGCACCACGGCCACGGGCCAGAACACGTCGATCGACGCGACGGGCGACGTGACCGTCTCGGCGAGCAGCAACGCCGCGATCAAGTCGCTCGTCGTCGGCGCCGCGGCCTCCATCGGCGCCGGTTCGGGTGACGGCGGCGCGGGTGCGCTCGGCATCTCCATCGCCTACAACGAGATCGGTGCCTGGACCGCCTACGACGAGTCCGCCCACACGCTGAGCGAGGCGCCCGCGCTCGGGAGCCGCGCCAACGTCTCGGCCACGTTGGTGGGCAGCCGCGTCACCACGACGGGGGCGCTCTTCGTCACGGCGAGCGCCAACAACACCATCACGACCGACATCGTCGCGATCGCGGCGGGCGTCACCGTCGCGGGCGGCAAGGCGGGCGCGGTCAGCGTCGGCGGCACCTTCGCGATGAGCAATATCGGCCTCGCGGTCGCGGCCTCGATCGACGGCGACAAGAGCGGCGCGACGCCCGGATTCCAGACCGCGAGCGCCACCGTCTCGGCCCAGGACATCTCGACCATCACGACGCAGGCGCTCTCGGCGAGCCTCTCGCTCGCCGCCGCGTCCGGCAACGCCGTCTCGATCGCCGTCGGCGGCAGCATCGCGCTCAATTCCATCGCCAACGATGTCTCGGCGAATGTGAAGAACGTCGATCGCGGTCTGCAGACCGTCGGCGCGATCCTCATCTCCGCCAAATCGGCGGGCGCCATCACGGCGAACGCCGCCTCGGCCGCCATCGCCGTGGCCGCGTCCGGCTCGAACGCCGTTCCCGTCAGCGCGGCGGTGACCTACGCGCGCAACGTCATCACCACCAGCACCCGTGCGCAGGCGAGCGAGAGCACGCTGACCACGACCGGCGCGGGCGGTACCATCAGCGTCAAGGCCGAGGCCTCGGCCGCGATCAACGCCGCGATCCTGGCGGCTTCGCTGGCCGCGGGCGTGGGCGGCAGCAATGCCGCGGGCGTCGGGCTCGGCGCCGCCATCGCCGAGAACCGCATCGGCGTCTGGTCCTCGACGGGGACCGATGCGAACATCAGCTACGCCCTGGCCAACAACGGCGGCACCGTCGTCGAGGCGTCCCTGACCCGCGTCGGCGTCGATGCGAAGGGCGCGCTGAGCGTCGAGGCGACATCGAAGAACGTGATCAAGGCGAACATCGCGGCGATCTCGGCGGGCCTCGCGGGCGGCGGCTCGAACGCCGTCGGCGTCAGCGGCGGCGCCACGGCCGTCATCAACGCCATCGGTGTGACCACGCAGGCCTTCATCGAGGGCAATGGCGTGGGCGGCAGCGCGATCGCGAGCAACGCGATCAAGGCCGGCGCCGTCACCGTGAAGGCGGCCGATACGTCGAGCATCACCGCCAACGCGCTCACCGCCGCGGTCAGCGCCGCCTTCGGCGGCTCGAACGGCGTCGCGGTCTCGATCGGCTTCGCGCTCGCGCTCAACACCATCAACGCGTCCACCCGGGCCAGCGTGAACAACGTCGGCGACGGGATCGACGCCGGCACCGGCGCGGTCCTGGTCGATGCCCTCAGCAACGCGACCATCACGGGGACGACGACGGCGGCCGCCGTCAGCATCGGCGGCGGCGGTTCGGGCGGCATCGCCATCGCCGGCGGCGGGGCTCTCGCCTTCAACACCATTCGCCCCGTCACCCGGGCCGTGATGGCCGCCAGCACGATCACGCAGTGCGGCACCGTCACCGTGACCGCCGCGGCCACGTCGAAGATCTCGGCTCTCGTTGCGGCTGCCTCGCTCGCTGTCGGCGTCGGCGGTTCGGCCGGCGTCGGCGTGGCGATCGGCGTGTCCGTCGCCGCCAACCAGATCGGCGACTGGACGTCGTCCGGCGAGGGACGCAACCGCGTCGATACCGCCGCCGCGACCCAAGGCTCCGTCGTCGAGGCGCTTCTCACGGGCAGCAGCGTCAAGACGAGCGGCGCGCTGACGGTCGGGGCGAACTCGGCTCAGGCGATCTCCGCCCAGGTGGCCGCTGCCGCGGCCTCCATCGGCGGCGGTGGTTCGGCCGGCGTCGGCGTCTCGGCGGCCGGCGTCTCGGTCACGAACGCCATCGCGGTGGCAACCCGCGCCGTCATCGACGGCGACGGTGCGGCCGGGATCGAGGCCGGGAGCGTCTCGGTCCGCGCCTCCGACAATTCGACCATTGATGCCTTCGCCGGGTCCGCCTCGCTCGCGGGCTCGGGCGGCGGCGCGGCCGGCGTCTCGGTCGCGGTCGGCTTCACGCTGGCGCTCAACAGCATCGCCGGCAACGTCGAAGCGGCAATCAAGAACGCCGACACCCTCCTGCGCACGACCGGACCGCTCGGCGTCTCGGTCAGCGCCTCGCGCGCCGGCCGCATCAACGCGGCGGCAGCGGCGGCGGCGATCAGCATCGCGGGCGGCGGCTCGGCCGGCGTCGGCGTGTCCGGCGGCGGTGCCTTCGCCTCGAACCGCATCCTCGGCTCGGTCAGCGCCACGGTCGATGCGAGCCGCATCACCACGACCGGCGGCGGCCTCACGGTGACGGCGACCGGCTCGTCCGAGATCACGGCGATCATCTCGGCCGTGGCCGCCTCTGGCGGCGGTGGCGGCGCGGCCGGCGTCGGCGTCGCGCTGGGCGCCAGCGGCGCCGAGAACCGCATCGGAGAATGGTCCAGCGCGGGCGAGAACGAGCAGCGCGTCGACACGCTCAGCGGCAATGCCGCGGCCGTCCAAGCCTCGGTCAAGAATTCGTCCCTCGACATCGCCTCGGCCCTGACGGTTCAGGCGACGGCGAGCCAGAAGATCACCGCGACCGTCGTGGCGGCCTCCGCCGCGATCCAGGGCGGCGGCGCGGCCGGCGTCTCGGTGAGCGCGGCCGGCTCGGTCACCGCCAACGCCATCGGAATCGTGACCTCGGCCACGATCGACGGCGACGGAGCGGGTCCGGACGGCATCAAGGCGGGCAGCGTGACCGTCTCGGCCGCCAACACGGCCCAGATCACGGCTGTCACGGGGGCTGCCTCGCTCTCCGGGGCCGGCGGCGGCGCGGCCGGCGTCGGCGTGGCGATCGGTTTCGCCCTCGCCATCAACAGCATCGCGGGCGGCATCCAGGCATCGATCTCCAACGTCGATGCCGGCCTGACCACCCGCAGCGGCGGCGTGTCGGTCGGCGCGCGCAACGACGCGCGCATCCGGGCCACCTC
>JAGTAM010000518.1 GCA_023422485.1 Pseudomonadota bacterium
GAGAGATCATGGGAAGCGTCCTGTCCGGTGTGTCTGCGGTGTGTTGCGTTGCAGCGTATGTGCCACCGCGGCGCACCTTTTGGTATACCAGACACCAAATGCCAGATATTCGCTGAATGCATGGATCCTGGCTTAGCAGGGGCGAGCCCTGAGTTTATTGCAATATGATGCACATTATTCTGCAAAATGATCTATTTTGCATGGACACGGGCGCTGACCTCGGTTTAATCCTCGCCGCCAGTGAGGCGGCTGAATAGTATGGCTCAAGCGTGAGTCGGAAGCTTCGAGCGGTCCTCTTTGATGTCTTCGAGGAACGTCTGCATGTCTATCGCCAGGATTCGCGAGACTGACGAGCAGTGGGTCGAGCTTCCCGAGCCGGACCTTGATCGGTATCTGCTGCGCTCTCGCGGCCAGGCCGCCAACGATAATCGCCGCTTATCGGCCGAAACCTTTCGCACCGTTCAGCTCGGTGCGTGCGTGGCGCTGATCGGGGCCGCTACGCTCATCGGTGCCCTGATCTGAGTGATTCCTCGGATCGTCGGCTCGCAGCCCATCGCTGACAACGAGAAAAAGGCGCCTTACGGCGCCTTCTTCGTCTTGGTGGGTCCAGGACCGATTTCAGGCGGCCGGTTTCAGGCGGCCTTGCGGCGGCCCTTGCCCTTGGCTTCTCCGTCGCCCCCCTCGTCGGCGCCGTCCGAGCCCTCGGCATTGAGGCTCTCGGCGATCTGCGTGAGCAGCTGGTCGGTCTTCTTCTCTTCCTGCAGGGTCTCGTCGAGCAGCTTGGCGGCGTCCGCGTAGCCGAGCTGGCTCGCCCACGTCTTCAGCGTGCCGTAGCGAGCGATCTCGTAGTGCTCCACCGCCTGCGCGCACGCGGCCAGCACGGCATCGGCCGCCGGGCTGTCCTCGAAATCCTCGAGATCCTCTTCCATCTCGGAGGTAAGGCCTTGCATCGCCTCGCAGGTCTTGGCGCGCGCCGGCTTGCCGATGATCTCGAAGATCTGCTGCAGCCGCTCGACCTGATTGGCGCTTTCCTCGGCGTGCGTTTCGAAGGCTTGGCGCAGCTCCTCATGCTCGGCCGCCTTGGCCGATTTCTTCAGCGCGCGCACGGACTGCTTTTCTGCGTAATAGACATCCTTAAGCGTCTCATAGAACGCGTCGTTCAAAGTTTTCTGCTTGTTAGCCATAGTAAAATGTCTCCGGCTTTCTGAAGTAGTGGGCTGCGGGAGGTGCCTCACCGACAGCCTGTCCTGCAAAAACGCGAAGCTCGGCGCCTGGGTCCGAAAATGATCGGGGGAAAGACTGCAAAATTCCGGGAACCTTTAGCGCTCCCGATCACCCCGCGAACCGCTCACTCCTCCACAACCGCGACCTGTCCGGCAATGCCGTCCGTCTTGCCGCTGAGGCCCGGCACCTCATCGAGTTGGCGCAGGCTGGTGAAGCGGCCCCGCTCCTCGCGATAGCGCACGATCTCGAAGCCGTGGCCCTTCAAAGCCGGCACCCCATCCAGTTCCTCGGCGGACGCGGTGTTGAGATCGAGCATGGCGGTTTCCAGTTCGGCCGGGACGGAACGTCAGGGGCCTGGAGCGGTTCCGCGTCTCCGCCTCCCCCGAACGGCAGGTCTGCCCCGCAGCCTGTTGCCGAACGGCAGCATGCGCCGACGAACGCCGCCGCCACACCAAAACCGCCCAAGTCTTCGTTACGGATCGTGTCCTTAACCGGCGGGGACCCGTCGCGCCCGCCGGGGTCGGACAACGCAAAGTCATGCTCGCACGCGTCGCCAGGATGCTGTCCAGACCCACACGGACTGTGCCGCTGGCCGCCGCACATCCGTCGACCGGCCTCGCACCGAGGATCGCCCTGGAGGCTGGGCCCGTCTCCGCCCCGGCCGGTCGCCGCGCGACCGCCGGCCTCGCCAACATCCAGATCCTGCGCGGGATCGCGGCGGCGATGGTGCTCGTCCATCACGCGGCGGTCTACGCCCAACTTCTGCGCGGCGCGGACCGTCTGTTCCCGACTTTCGACGCGATGATGGGCCTGTGGGGTGTCGCCGTTTTCTTCGCGATCTCGGGCTGCCTCATGGCGGGTCTCGTGGTGCGCGACCGCCCCCTGGTGTTTCTGGCGCACCGGATCTCGCGGATCTTCCCGACCTATCTCGCGGTCGTGGCGCTGTTCGCCGCTGTGTTCGCAGCCCTCGGCCTGAATTTCGGCGGTCTCGCGCTGCTGTCCCTGTCGCTCGCGCCCGCCGGCCCGCGCAGCTATGCGCTCAACGTCGAGTGGACGCTTGTCTACGAGACGAGCTTCTATGTCGGCCTGTTCCTGCTCGCGCGTGCGGGCCTTGCCCGCCGGATCGTGCCGCTGGCCGTCCTCTGGCTGGCTCTGCTGGCGGCGGCCTCCCTGCTGCTGCCGGCGGCCTCCCGCGACCTGGTCCTGCCGCCGGCCTACCTGCTTCCCGTGGTGGCCGCCTGCGTGCCCTTCGCCGGCGGCCTGCTGCTGCCCCGGCTGATCGCCTCCGGACGGATGACACCCGTGGCCGGTTTGCTGGCGCTGCCGCTGTTCGCCGCCTGCCTCTTCGTCGAGCGCGATGCGGCGCGCTGGCTCGGCGGGATCGCGGCGGTGCTGCTCGTGGGGGCTGCGGCCTCGGCCCGTCAGGCTCGGGGCGAGGGCGCCCTGACGCGGGCGTCGCTCGCCCTCGGGGATGCGAGCTACCTGCTCTATCTCATCCACGTCCCGGTGCTGGCGCTCACCGCCCGGGGGGTGCCCGCCCACTGGTCCGGGTTCGCCTACGGCCTCACCGCCGTCATGGCCGCGCTCGGGCTCGCCGCACTGCTCGGGCCCCTCGACCTGGCGCTCTACCGCGCCCTGCGCCGCCGCATCGACGCGGCCGCGCCCGCCACCCTCAAGCGCTGGCTCGCCGCCTACCTGCTGATGTTTGCCGGCTGTGCCGCCTGGGGAAGTGCGGAGACCGCCCGCAACGACTGGCACGAGATGCGCGCGCGCGCGGCGCTGGCTGCCCTGCCCCCTGAGGCCTGGAGTGGCCCCAAGGCGCTCACCGCGGCGATCGAGGGCCGTGGCCTCGCGCTTCCCCCATCGATGCGGGGGGCGCTGGAGGGCATCGAGCCCGCCTCGCCGGTCGATACCGTGGTCTCGGCCTACGCCTACGATCCGGCGCGGCCGAAGCAGACCTACCTGCTGGCCGTCTACTGCTCCGGCCGCTTGATCGGCCTCGATCGACCGCGCCGGTGGCGCAAGGACCTCGCCGCCGTGACCGGTCCGGCCCGGCCGGGCCGGATCGGCTTCCTGATGCAGATTCCCACCGCCGCCTGCGCGGCGGACCCGGCCCCGCTCGTGCTCGCCGTCGATACGGACGGGCGGATGGCCGTGTTGGGGCGCTGAACGCGTCTCGGGCCGAATCCGGATGCTCGTTGCGGGAGGGCGGATTCGGCCTCCGCTCAAGCCCGCGCGGCCGCTGCCAGTTCGCGGAAGGCCGCCAGCACCAGCGGCCGGCGGTCGAGGTTGTAGATCGCCGCCTCGCGGGCGGACGACGCGATGCGCTCGGCCGCCTCGACGAGCCCGAGCAGGCGGGCCGGGCCCTCGCGCTGGCGCCGGTCGAGTTCGGAGGCGACGTGGCGCTGGATCGCGTCGAGGG
>JAGTAM010000564.1 GCA_023422485.1 Pseudomonadota bacterium
GCCTGCGGGCAGCGCGAGCGGAAGGCGCAGCCCTGCGGCAGGTCGATCGGGCTTGGCGGCTCGCCCTCCAGCAGGCACTCCTCCGGCCGGTAGCGCCGCGCCTCCAGGGCCGGCATCGCCGAGAGCAGGGCGCGGGTGTAGGGATGCCCCGGATCGAAGAACAGGCGCTCGTTGTCGGCGAGCTCCACGACCTCGCCGAGATACATCACCGCGACGCGGTTGCAGGCCTTCCTCACCATCGCGAGATCGTGGCTGATGTAGATGTAGGTCAGCCCGTGCGCGCACTGGAGCTTCTCGAACAGGGCGAGCAGCTTGAACTGCTCGGTCTGGTCGAGGGCCGAGAGCGTCTCGTCCATGAGCAGGATCTCGGGCTCGAGCACCATGGCGCGGGCGACGTTGATCCGCTGGCGCTGCCCGGCCGAGAGCCCGAGCGGCAGGTCGTCGTAGAGCGCGACCGGCAGGCCGACATCGTCCATCACCGCACGCACCCGCTCGCGGATCGTTTTCGCGTCGCGCCAGCCATGGGTGCGAAGCGGCGCCTCCAGCATGGCGCCGATGCCGGTGCGCGGCGGCAGCGCGTTGAACGGGTCTTGGAGCACCAGTTGCAGCTTGCGGCGGAAGCCGAGGAGCTCCGATCCCGACAGGCCGGCGATGTCGCGGCCCTCGCACAGCACGCTGCCGCCGCTCGGGTGCTCCAGGCGGCTGAGCAACCGCATCAGGGTGGACTTGCCGCAGCCGGATTCGCCGACGACGGCGAAGCTGTCGCCCCGGGCGATGTCGAAGGTGACGTTGCGGACCGCGCGCAGGTCGCTGGTGCCGGCGAAGCTCCCGCGCCGTTTCACCCGGTAGGTCTGCGACACGTCCCGCAGGCTGATGATCGCCTCGGGCGCCTGCGCGCCGGCGGCGCGCGGGAAAGCGGGCAGGCGCGGGCGCTCGCCCCAGATCACCGGGATCTGCGCGACGAGATCGCGGGTATAGGCGTGGCGCGGAGCGGCGATCAGCGCCTCGGTCGGCTGCTCCTCGACCAGCCGGCCACCATCGATCACCAGGGTCCGGCTCGCCGCGTCGCGGGCCACGGGGAGCGAGGAGGAGACGAACAGGATCGCGGTGTCGAAGCGCTCGGTGAGTTCGCGCATCAGGCGGATCACCTGGGCGGCCACGGTCACGTCGAGGGGCTGGGTCACGTTGTCGGCCACCAGCAAAGCCGGGTTCGAGACCATGGCGTCGACGATGAGCGCGCGCTGCATCATGCCGCCGGAGAAGTGCGACGGGTAATCGTGGAAGCGCGACGCGGCGGAGGGGATGCGCACGGCGTCGAGCAGGGCGATCACGCGCGCCTGCGCCTCGCGGCGGCCCACTTCGGGCATGACGGCGCGCATCTTCTCGACGATCTGGCGCCCGACCGGCAGGGTCGGGTCGAGGGCGCCCATCGGGTCGGCGCCGACATAGGCGATGTCGCGCCGCAGCCCCCGCATCACCCGCGGCGGCAGCGCCAGCAGATCTTTTCCGCGGAAGCGGACCTCGCCGGAGCGGATCGCGAGCGGGGCGGCGATCCAGTTGACCACGGCCCGGGCCAGCACGGTCTTGCCGGCCCCCGAGGCGCCGACGACGCCGACGATCTCGCGGGGCGCGACGTCGAAGCCGATTGCGTCGAGGATTTTTCGCTCACGCCCGGGGAGGGTGAGGGCGACGGAAAGATCACGGACGGAGAGCACCGGGTCCATCAGGCGCCCCCGTGGATCGTGTTGCGGGCGCGCTCGAAGGCGGCGCCGATCAGGTTGATGGCGGTGAGCGTGAGGCACAGGAACACGCCGGGCATGGTGGCGATCCACCACGCGTTGAGCAGGTATTTGCGCCCGTCGGCGATGATGCTGCCGAAGGTCGGGGTCGGCGGCTGCACGCCCAGCCCGAGGAAGCCCAGCGTCGACTCGAAGATCATCATCCGCGCCACGTCGAGCACCGAGGTGAAGAGCAGCGGCGGCACCAGGAGCGGGACGAGGAGGGTGAGGAGGATGCGCGGATGCGTGGCCCCCGAGACCTGCGCGGCGCGCACGTATTCGCGCCCGCGCTCGGCCATCGTCACCGAGCGCATCACGCGGGCATAGACCGGCCAGTTCGACAGGCCGAGCACGAGGATGATGGCGGGGATGGTCGGGCGGTCGGCCCCGAGCACGGCGATCGCCAGGATGATCATCGGGATCGAGAGCTGCGCGTCGGTGATCCGCATGATCACCGTGTCGGTGCGCCCGCCGAAATAGCCGGCGACGGTGCCGAGCGCGCAGCCGATGAACACGGTGACGGCAACGGAGGCCACGCCGATCAGCAGCGAGTAGCGCAGGCCCACGAGGCAGCGCACCAGCATGTCGCGGCCGATCTGGTCGGTGCCGAGCGGATGGGCCCAGCTCCACTTATCGCCCAGGAACAGCGGCGGCAGCAGGCGCGCCCGGATGTCCCGCATCGCCGGGTCGATGCCGCTGAGTTCCGGATAGAGCGCGGCGGCGAGCACGAGGAGGGCGAGCAGGGCGAAGCCGATGCGAAAGCCCCCGGAGCAGGCCGCGCGCCCGAGGATGCGCCGGCCGATGGAGCGCGACGCCGCGACGTCGACGCGCGGCGGAGCCGGCGCCCGAGTGGTGTCCACGGCGTCCATCAATATTCGAGCCTCGGATCGATGGAGGTCGCGGCGAGATCGACGAGGATGTTGATCAGGACGAAGATCGCGCTGGTGACGATCGCGATGCCCTGGATCAGCGGGAAGTCGCGCTGGAGCACGGCGTTGATGGTGAGCAGCCCGAGGCCGGGATAGTCGAAGATGTATTCGACGATGATCACGCCCCCGAGCAGCGAGGAGAACTGCACGCCGAGCAGGTTGAGGAGCGGCACCGAGGCGTTGCGCAGGGCATGCGCGGCGACGATGCGCGGGCGCGACAGGCCGCGCACATGCCCGACGGCGACGTAAGATTCGCTCATCTGCGCGGCGACCGCGCTCGACAGGGTCCGGATCAGCACCGGCGACAGTTCGACCGCGAGCACCAGCGCCGGCAGCACGGTGTAGGCGAAGCCGCCGTAGCCGATCGCCGGCAGCCAGCCGAGCTTCACCGACAGGAGCAGGGCCAGCACGATGCCGAGCCAGAAGTTCGGGATCGAGATGAAGACCGAGGAGACCGCGAAGGCGAGCCGGTCGAAGAACCCGCCGGGGCGCAGGCCCGCCGCGATCCCGAGCAGGGCCGAGAAGGCGAGCGCGATGACGAGCGCCAGGGCGGCGAGCTGCAGGGTCATCGGCAAGGCGTCGAGGATGAGGTCGCCGACCCCGGCGCGCGCGCCGCGGGTCAGGTCGTCGAAATTCGCGCCGCCCGTCGCCGCGCCGTTGGCCGGCCGCACGAAGCTGCGGCCGAGATCGCCCTGGACGACTTGGGCGGCGTAGCGGCCGAACTGCACGAGGATCGGATCGCGCAGGCCCATCTTGGTGGCGATCTCCTCCACCAGGGAATCGGGCGCCATCCCGCCCACCATCTGGCGCACGGGATTGCCCGACATCACCCGCAGCAGGGTGAAGATCAGCAGCGAGACGAGGAAGATGATGACCGCACCCTGCGCGAGGCGCCGGGCGAGGAAGCTGAGAACGAACATCGAAGGCTTCGGGTCCGGTGACGGGATCGGCGGGGCGGGCCCCGGCCGCCCGCGGGGGCGGGCCGGGTCACGCGCCGGGCGCGGCAGTCCTGGTCAGGCGGTCGTCAGGCCGTCTTGGAGGCGTCGATGGAGCCGTCCGGGTAGATGTAGAGGCCCTTCAGGTCCCGCTGCATCGCGTGGATCATCACCGAGGTGAACAGCGACAAAGCCGGCATCTTGGCGGCGAGCAGCGGCATGGTCTCGTTCTGGAGGATGGCCTTGCGCTCCTCCAGCGTCGGCGCCGCGCGCTCCCGGTCGAGGCTCGCATCGATCTGCGCATCCTCGATGCCGGTGATCCGGTGCGAGGAGGAGTGGAAGTGAGTGCGCAGCACCAGATCGGGCTCGGGCGAGGCGGTGGACCAGCCGCAATCGACCATGTGGCCGGGCCCGCCGCCGGGGCGATGATAGAGCCGCTCGTTCCAGGCCGCCGGCTCCAGCACCGTGAGGCTCACCGGAAAGCCCTGCTCGTTGAGCATCGCGGTGATGACCTCGCCGTATTCCTTGGTCTTCGGATAGAAGCCGACCGAGGTGATGTATTCGAGCGGCGGCAGCCCCTTGCCCTTGGGAAAGCCCGCCTCGGCGAGCAGCGCCTGGGCCTTGGCGGGGTCGTAGGCCGGGTAGTTCTTCAGATCGACGTAGCCGAACTTCACCGGCGAGATGAAGTTCGCCGAGGCGTGGCCCGCCGCGCCCAGGATTTCCAGCAGCATCGCGCGGTCGATCGAGTGGCAGGCGGCCAGGCGCAGCCGCACGTCGTTGAAGGGCGGCTTGGAGCAGCGGAACCAGAGATACTTGTTCTCGACCGAGACCACTTCGTTGATCGCGATCTTCGGGTTGTTCTTGACCGTCTCGACCTGTTCGGGCTCGAGCCGCTCGACGATCGAGGCCTGGCCGTTCATCAGCGACAGCATCCGCGTCGTGGAATCGCCGGTGAAGGTGAAGTTGATGCCCGGCACCGCCGGCTTGCCGCGGAAATAGCCGTCATAGGCCTTGAGCACGGTGTCGTTGCCGCGCTGCTCGACGAAGCGGAAAGGCCCGGTGCCGTTCAGGCGTTGGGTGAGGGCGCCGCCCGGCCCCTCGGCCACATCCTTGGCCGACAGGATCGGGAGAAACGAGGCCAGGAAGATGAAGAGGTGGGCGGGGTAGCCGCCCTTCGAGGTGTCGACAATGACGGTCTCGTCGTCGGGCGTGGTGATCGTCAGCGTCTCGGTCGGGCCGGGATACCACTGCGCCGGCCGGTCCTTGCCCGCGCCGTACGCGAAGGTCGCCTTGACGTCCTCGGGCCCGAACGGCTTGCCGTCGTGGAAGTGCACGCCCTTGCGCAGCTTGATCTGCAGGCGGTGGGGATCGAGGAGCTGGATGTCGGTGGCGAGTTCGTAGACGACCTTGCCGGGGTCATCGAGGGTCATCGGCGTGCGGGTCAGGAAGCCCATCACGAAGCCCTCGATGTTCTTCTGCGAGAGCGTGGTGTGGGCGGTCGGATCCCAATTGCCGGTGATGTTCTCGGCCGAGAGGAAGACCAGCGGCTTGCCGGTCTGCGCGAAGGCCGAGGAGATCAGGAAGTCGGGATTGATCTGGGCAAATCCCACAGCGGCGGCACTGCCCTGCAGAGCTCCTTGCAGGAACCGTCTGCGATCCATCATTCCGGTCATGCTGCGCCCCGAGTTCCCACGCATCCATCAAAGCGGTCAAAAACCACATTGCAGGACGCGTGCCAGAGGCCACAAAAGGCACAGACCGGTCAGCTTGGCGGGAGCGGCGGGCGGCGCTGGTCAGGGGACGGGCAGGTCGCCCCGGCGATCTGCCCGTTTCAGCGGCAGACGGCACGGGCGCCGACCGGGCGCCCCGGCACGACGCCGGGGCAGGGCGGGTATGGCTGGATCGAGCGGTCAGGCGCTTCAGAAATCGACCGAGGCGGAGACGATGAAGGTGCGCGGCGCGCCGACGGCGAGGAAGCCGCGGGCGGCGGAGGCCCAGTACGAATCGTCGAGCAGGTTCTGGACGAGGGCGCGGAACACCACCGGTTTCCCGTTCACGCCCTCGGTCGTGTAGCGCAGGCCGGCATCGAAGCGGGTCCAGTCCGGGACCGATTGGGTGTTGGCCTGATCGTAGAACATGCTGCTCGTGTAGATCGCCCGGCCGGTCAGGGTCAGGCCCGGCGCCAGCCACGGCGGCAGGTCGTACTCGGCGTAGAGGTTGAACGCCGTATCCGGCACGCCGGGCGCGGCCTTTCCGTTGAACTGCCCGCCCGGGGTGTTGACCAGTTCCGCATCGATGAAGGTGACGCCGCCGAGCAGCCGCAGGCCCGGGACCGGCTCGCCGAAGACGTTCAGCTCGATGCCGCGGTTCCGCTGACGGCCGCTGACCGAGTAGATGCGGGTTCCGGGATCGGTGAAGGCGTTCGGCAGCTCGATCTCGAACAGCGCGGCCGTGGCCGCGACGGTGCCGAAATCGTACTTCACGCCGATCTCCTTCTGCCGTCCCACGGCCGGCGGGAAGAGGGCGTTGGCATTGATCGCCGCCACGGGCGCCGCGGCCACCGGATCGAGCGACTCGATGTAGTTGCCGTAGAAGGACAGGTTCTCGAACGGGCTCAGCACGAAGGTGATGGCGGGGCTGAAGCGACCCTCCTGATAATTCGAGGTCACCTGCCCCTGGGTCGGTCCCGGCCGGGTGGCGAAACCCTGCTGGTCGATCTCCTGATAACGCCCGCCCAGCGTCAGCAGGAACCGGTCGCTGCCGAACAGCGAGAGGGTGTCGGCGATCGCCACGCTGCGCGCGGAGAGCTGGGCGAAGAGCGGCTGCGCGGCGGAGCGGGGCAGCCCGATCGTCGGAACCGACCCGGTCGGCAGGTAGACCGGATCGTAGATGTTGATGGTGTAGGGGGTGAAGACCGGCGGGACGAAGCCGCTGCGGAAGTTCTTGTTGTTCGCCTCGACGGCCGAGATGCTCACCTGATGGTTGAGGAAGCCGGTGCTGAAGCGGGTGCGCAGGCCGACCTCGCCGGTCAGCCCCTGGATCTCCTGGGGCTGGATCGCGAGCGTGTTGGTCGCCAGCCCGGTCACGCTCGTCACGCGGTAGTTCGAGGTGAGGAAGTCCTCGTTGTAGCGGCTGGCGCCGCCGGCGATGTAGACCGTGGTGTCGGGCAGGACGTCGTACTCGGCCCGACCCGCGATCATGCCGTAGCGGCTGTCGTTGTACTCGAACGGGTTGGCGGTGTTGATCCGGTTGTTCGGGGCACGCGGAATCGCGATGCCCGGCGCGACCGCGTTGAACAGCGAGGTCGGCGCCGTGACGTTCTGGGTCGAGTGGGTCATGTCGAGCGAGGCGCGGAACCGGTCGCCGCGATAGTCGAGGCCGAGCGCGGCGACCCCCACCTCGATCGCGTTGTTGTCGAGCGGCGTGGCGCCGGTGCGGTAGGCGCCGTTGAAGCGCACGCCCCATTCCTTGAACTCGCCGAAGCGGCGGCCGAGATCGGCATGGGTCCAGATCTGCGCGTCGCTGAGATAGGTCGTGGTGAGCCGCGCGAACGGCTCGTCGTAGGCGCGCTTCGGGATGAGGTTGATCGTGCCGCCGACGCGGCCGGTGCCGCCGCTGAGAAGCGCGGAGGGGCCGAGCAGGATCTCGACGCGCTCCAGCCCCTCGGTGAAGGAGCGGCGCGGATTGGCGAGGTAGAACAGGCCGTCGAAGGCGGTGTCGAGGTTGGTGACCGAGAAACCGCGGATGAAGTAGGAATCGCGCTCGCTGTAGGGCGGCGCGTCGTTGCGCACCGACGAGTTGTTCAGCACGACGTCGGCGAGCGACACCGCCTGCTGATCCTCGATCAGCTTCTCGGTGTAGCCTGTGATGCTGAAGGGCGTCTTCAGGACCGAGCGGTTGCCCAGCAAGCCGACCCGGGTTCCCGAGCCGACTTGGCCGCCGGCATAGGGCACGGGCGGCTGTCCGACGGTGCCCGTGGGCGGCGGCAGGCCGGCGGCCGCGGCACGACCCTGACCTTGCCCCTGAACATGCAGCTCGTCGAGCTGCACCGCGCCCCCGGCCTCCGCGCCGAGCTGGACGTAGCGCGGGTTGACCAGGGTGATGGTCGAGGCGCCGGCCGGCCGGTAGGTGAGGCCGGTGCCCTCCAAGAGCCGGGTCAGGGCCTCGATCGGGGCGAACTCGCCGGCGAGCCCTTGCGTCTCCAGCCGCGCCGTCAGCGCGGTCGGGTAGACCAGCTTGACCCCGGCCTGCTCGGTGAAGGCGACGAGACCGGTCTCCAGCGGGCCTTTCGGGATGGCGAGGCGAACCGGCTCGGCGGCCATCGGTGTCTCGGCCAGGATCGTGCGCGCCGCCGGGCCGCGCATGCGCTTCGCCTCGCCGGTGATCTCGCCGGCCTGGACAGCCGCCTGTGCCATCACCGCGACCGACACGCCGGCCAGCGCGAGCCCCGCCACCCGGCCCCGTGAAAACTTGCGCGCGCGCGACGCCATGCCAAAGCCCCATCGATCCATCGCGAGGGGCGGCACGCGTCGCGTCATCCGCGCCCTCACCGTTTAAGATCAACGGGCGCGCGATCTCCTGACGTCGGCAGCGCGATTTTTTTCGCCCCTCGTCGCGCCTCTCACAGGGGCGATCCGACCAGCACCAGCAGGGGCGAGAGGCGCCGGATGCGGGCGCCCATGGTCGCGGCAATCACGTCGAGGGCGTCGTCGGTGTTGCGGGCGTCGAAGGCGCCGGTCACCCGCCGCGCGCCGAGCCGGGGATCGAGCAGCACGATGCGCCCGCGGCGGTAGCGGTTCAGTTCCGCCAGCACCGCCCCCAGCGGCCGTCCGGCGAAGATCAGCCGGCCGTCGCGCCAGGCCAGGTCGCGCTCCACATCGGCCGCCGCCACCTGCAGG
>JAGTAM010000604.1 GCA_023422485.1 Pseudomonadota bacterium
GGTCTTCACCTTGGCGACGCGCAAGGAGCGCAGCACCTCGTAGCCCGACATGTCGGGCAGGTTCAGATCCAGAAGGATGATGTCGTAATCGTAGAGTTTTCCGAGATCGACGCCCTCTTCGCCGAGGTCGGTCGTGTAGGTGTTGAAGTTCTCGGACTTCAGCATCAACTCGATGCTCTGCGCCGTCGCGCTGTCGTCCTCGATCAGAAGTACGCGCATCGTGATCCCCACCGGACAGGCCGTTTCGGGGCGCTTGAGACAAGCCGCCGCCGGTCGTCCGCCGACGGCCCCGGCGGACGCTCCCTCATTCCCACTTTCGAAACGCTATTCCTTAACCGTTAACAAAAGCCGAATCCCGCTTGCAAGCACTGTCTCTTTCGAGTCCGAGACCGATTCTCGTCAGGGTTTGCGATCTGTTCTCCATCCCGACCGGCTTTCCCGAGGCGGCGCGTGAGCCCTACCGGCTAACCCCTTCTTTTCTCTAGCGTTGGCGATCCTGTTGCCGAAAGGAGACGGAGACGTTTCGTCGCCTTTCCATTTTCCGTCATCGGCGAACCGGTCACTGGAACGACGGCGGAGAACCTTGGCGAGCGACCCGGCGGTGTTAAGACATCGGCCGGATCGATGGCGGGCAGCGGTTAACGGGGTCGGAGCAAATGACGCAGGAGCGCGGCTCCGGGGGCCTGGCGGCGGCGCTCGCCGCGCTCTCGACCGTCGAGACCCTGGAAACCTTCGGCCGAGTGACGGCGATCCGCGGGCTTCTGGTCGAGGTGGCCGGACCGGTCTCCGCCATGCGGCTCGGCGGCCGCATCGACGTGGTGGTGGAGAGCGGCGCGGCCTCGGCGGCGACCGTGCCGTGCGAGGTGATCGGCTTTGCCGGCGACCGCGCGCTCGCCATGCCGTTCGGCTCCCTGGAAGGCGTGCGCCGCGGCTGTCCGGCCCTGGTGCGCGACGAGGCTGCGGGAGCGATCCGTCCCTCGAACGCATGGCTCGGACGTACGGTCGATGCCCTCGGGCGGCCCATCGACGGTCTGGGGCCGCTGGCGCAGGGGCCCGCGATCTATTCCCTGCGGGCCGATCCGCCCCCCGCGCACGGCCGGAGACGGGTCGGGCCGCCGCTCGATCTCGGGGTGCGCTGCATCAACACCTTCCTCACCATGTGCCGCGGGCAGCGCATGGGTATCTTCGCCGGCTCCGGCGTCGGCAAGTCGGTGCTGCTGTCGATGCTCGCGCGCTACACCGCCGCCGACGTGGCGGTGATCGGTCTCGTCGGCGAGCGCGGACGCGAGGTGCAGGAATTCCTGCAGGACGATCTCGGAGCGGCGGGGCTCGCGCGCTCCGTCGTGGTGGTGGCGACCTCCGATGAGCCGGTGCTGATGCGCCGCAACGCCGCCTACGTGACGCTGGCCATCGCCGAGTATTTCCGCGATCAGGGCGCGCAGGTGCTGTGCATGATCGACTCGATCACGCGCTTCGCCATGGCCCAGCGCGACATCGGGCTCGCCGGCGGCGAGCCGCCCACCGCCAAGGGCTACACGCCCACCGTCTTTTCCGAACTGCCGCGCCTGCTCGAACGGGCGGGGCCGGGGGTGGGGGAGGGGGCGATCTCCGGCCTGTTCACCGTGCTCGTCGAGGGCGACGACCACAACGAGCCTGTGGCGGATGCGGTGCGCGGCATCCTCGACGGCCACATCGTCATGGAGCGGCGCATCGCCGAGCAGGGGCGCTATCCGGCGATCAACGTGCTGCGCTCGGTCTCGCGCACCATGCCGCGAGCCTGCGACCCCGCGTATCTTCCCACGGTCCGCCGGGCGCGAAAGGTGCTCGCGACCTATGCCGACATGGAGGAACTGATCCGGCTCGGCGCCTATCGGGCCGGCGCGTCGCCGGAGGTGGACGAGGCGGTGGCCCTCATGCCGGATCTGACGGCTTTTCTGGGGCAGGGTAAGGAAGAAGCAACCTCCATCGGCGAGGGTTACGCTCGGTTGGCCGCCATCGTCGGCGGCGGGTGAGGCGGCTTCGAAAGCGCGTCGGGTCATGGTCCGAAAGGCCCACGTCGCCGATCGGGCCGCTTTTCAGCGTAGCGTGGAGTGGATGGCCCGACATGAAATCGCGTGACACGCTGATCCGGCTGCGTCGGTTCCAGGTGGACGAGAAGCGCCGCCGGGTCGCCCAGATCGAGATGATGATGGCCGACTTCAACCGCATGGCGGCCGAGCTCGACCGTGAGGTCGCCCAGGAGGAGGCCCGCGCCGGCATCTCCGACCCGGCCCATTTCGCCTACCCGACCTATGCCCGCGCCGCGACCGGCCGCCGGGACAACATGCGCCAATCGGCTGCCGCCCTGGAGGGTCAGCTCGCCGAGGCCAAGGCCGAGCTGGGCGAGGCATTCGAGGAATTGAAGAAGGTCGAGATCCTGGAGGATCGCGAGCGCTCGGCCGAGCGCGCGGCCGAGGCCGCCCGCGAGCAGGCGGAGATGGACGCGATGGGGCTGCGGGCCCGGGCCTGATCGTTGCTGGCCGGTTCGGTGACAGCGTCGGCGGCCCATAAGGTCGCCGCCGCGGGACCCGGATGCACCCCCACGAAC
>JAGTAM010000622.1 GCA_023422485.1 Pseudomonadota bacterium
AAGATCTTGCTGGAGATGTGGGAGAAGTGGGTCTTCCTCGCGACGCTCGCGGGGGCGACGACGCTGATGCGCTCGGCGCTCGGCGACATCGTCGCGGCACCCGGCGGCCGGGCCTTCATCGAGGCGCTGCACGACGAGTGTCAGGCGGTGGCGAGCGCCAACGGAAACGCCGCGCGTGAGAAGGTGTTTGCCGGGGCCCGCAAGATGCTGACGGCGGAGGGCTCGGCCATGACCGCCTCGATGCTGCGCGACATCGAGGGGGGTGCCCGCATCGAGGCCGACCACATCATCGGCGACCTGATCGAGCGCGGGCGTGCCAAGGGCGTCGAAACGCCTGTGCTCGACAGGGTGCTGACGCACCTCAAGGCCTACGAGCACCGGCGCGCCCGCGAGGCGGCCTGAGCCGCCCCGCCTTTGCTCGGCTCAGTAGCCGCCGCGCCCGATCGGCGGCGGGTTGCCGTATTCGAGCTGCGTCTTGGCGTCGGGCCGGGGCGCGGGCGGCGGCACCGGATCGAGGGCGGGCGCGGCCGGAGCGGTGGAGCAGGCGGCGAGCGTGAGCGCCAGCAGGCCGGCGCAGACGATGGGCTTCAGGGACGGCATCCGAGGGTCCTTTCCTCACATGTCCTTGACGGACGGGGCCATCGTGCCGTTCTGGACGGGCAAAGAGCCGGAAGCTCGGCCGTAACGTGTCGGGCCGCGGGTCCAAGCGTGGCCGCACGGTGGCAAGTTTAACGAAACGTTTCCGGAGCCGATCCTGACCCCCTCCGCCCGCCTCTCCGCCGCCATCGAGATCCTCGACGACATCGCCGCGCGCCGCCGCCCGGCCGCCGACGCCCTCAAGGATTGGGGCCTCGCCCACCGCTTCGCCGGCTCCGGCGACCGCGCCGCGATCGCGAGCCTCGTCTATGACGGGTTGCGACGCCGCGCCTCTGCCGCCTGGATCATGGGTGGGGAGACCGGCCGCGCCATCGTCATCGGCATGCTGCGCCTTCAGCGGGGCCTCGCCGAGCCGAGCATCGCCTCGCTGTTCGATGGGGCGCGCTTTGCCCCCCCTCCCCTGACCGAGGACGAGCGAAAGCGGCTCTCGGAGGGAAGCCTCGCCGATGCGCCGCCCGAGGTTGCGGGCGATGCGCCGGCCTTCGTGCTGCCCTCGCTGACCGCATTGTTCGGCGATGCGCTGCTGCCCGAGCTGAGGTCGCTCGGCCGCCGGGCGCCGCTCGATATTCGCGCCAACACCTTGAAGCAGGATCGCGAGGCCGCGCTCGCGGCGCTCGCCGACCTCTCGCCCGAGGCGACGCCGCTTTCGCCTCTGGGCCTTCGCATCCCGCTCGGCGAGGACGGACGCGGCCCGGCGCTGCATGTCGATCCGCTGTTTCTCGAAGGCGGGTTCGAAATTCAGGACGAGGGGTCGCAGATCGCGAGTCTGCTCGCCGGGGCGCGGCCGGGCGAGACGATCGTCGATCTTTGTGCGGGCGGGGGCGGCAAGTCGCTGGCGCTCGCCGCCATCACCGGCAACGCCGCCCGGATCATCGCCACCGATGCCGATCCGCGCCGGCTCGCGCCGATTCACGAGCGCCTGCGCCGCTCGGGCGCGGAGGTCGAGGTTCGCACCCCACGCACCGGAAAGGCGCGCGCCGACGTGCTGGCCGATCTCGACGGCACGGTCGATCGGGTGCTGGTCGATGCGCCCTGCACCGGCACCGGCACGTGGCGCCGCAACCCCGACGCCAAGTGGCGCCTGCGGCCGGGCAGCCTCGCCGGCCGGCTCGCCGAGCAGGCCGAGGTGCTCGACCGTGCGGCCAAACTCCTGCGGCCGGGTGGCACCCTCGTCTACGTCACCTGCTCGCTCCTGCCCGAAGAGAACGATGCCGCCGTGGACGGTCTGCTCCGGCGCGCCGGCCCCGCGATCCAGGCGACGGCGACCGATCTCGCCCCCGTTCCGGGTCTCGACGAGCGGGTCCGCCGGACGGCGCGCGGCATCCAGATGAGCCCGGCGCTGACCGGCACCGACGGCTTCTATGTCGCGACGATGACACGCAAAAGTTGATTCGAAGGCGGATCGGTCCGGCGCCTTCGCCGTTGTCCCGGCAGCCGCGTGCGGGACACGCGGGGCTGCCGTCACGGACGAGATTCCTGCGCGGTGCCGCGGCGGGAGTTTCGATGACGGCGAGGCCAAGACCATGACGCTCCACCGGCGAGCCCTCCTCGCAGGGACGGCGACGGTGCTGGCCGGTGCCGGGGCGCGGGCGCAGCAGCCCGATGTGCCGCCATCCCTCCGGCTTCCGGTGCGCCCGCAGACCGGCGAGGTCGTCCAACCCCTGCCGAAGGCCGCGCCCGGCTCCGACCTCGACGTCATCGACCTGTGGCCGGACCTGCCGCCGGGCGGCGGCGGGCCGTTCCGCTCGGAATATCGCTTCGACGAGACCCTGACCGGCGTCATCACCGCAGTGGCGCGGCCCTGCCTCCTCGTCATCCGGCCCGAGCGCCCGAACGGGGCCGGCATCCTGATCGCCGCGGGTGGCGGCTATCTGCGCATCGACATCGGCAACGAGGGGCTTCCGGTCGGGCAATGGCTGGCGCGCGCCGGCATCACCGCTTTCGTGCTGGTCTATCGGCTCCCCATCGAGGAATGGCGCGACGGCCCCGACGCGCCGCGCCAGGACGCGCAGCGGGCCATGCGCCTCATCCGTTGGAAGGCGGAGGAATACGGCCTCGATCCCGACCGGATCGGCGTGCTCGGCTTCTCCGCCGGCGGCCACCTGATGGGCGTGACCGCGACCGATGCCGAGCAGGATCTCTACGACGACATGGACGACGCGGACGGCCTGAGCGCTCGCCCTTCCTTCGCCGGACTGATCTACCCGATCATCACCATGCGGGCGCCGTTCGATCGCACCATGTCGAGCCGCCGGGTGCTCGTGGGCGACGATCCGCCGGATGCGCGGCGGCGGGCCTACTCGGTGGAGGTCCAGGTCAACGAGCGGACGCCGCCGGTCTTCATGGTCCAGGCCTCCGACGATCGGATCGCGGTCACCGACCATCCGCTGCTGATGTACGCGGCCCTGCGGGCAGCGAAGGTGCCGGCGGAGATGCACCTGTTCGAGCGCGGCGGCCACGGCTTCGGGCTCGGCGTACCGGGCAGCCCGGCGGCGGCCTGGCCCGCCCTGTTCATGGCCTGGATGCGGGGCCACGGCCAGCGGAAGAGTTAAAAAAAACGGCCCCCGTCTCCGGGGGCCGTTCGTCGTTCGGCGCGATGAGGCGCGGATCAGAAGCAGCGGCGCTCGCGGGTGACGACCACCCGGCCGAACCGGCCGCGGCGCTTGGTGACGACCGTCTTGCAGCGCGGGCCGCGGATGACCCGGCGGCTGTACTGAGCCTGCTGGAAGAGGCCGTCGGAGAGCGGAGCGGCACCGGAAAGGGGAAGGGCCTGGGCCGGCGCGGCGGCGCCGAAACCTGCGAGCGTGACGGCGATTCCGAAGAGGGCAGCTCTCATGGTCGGATGACTCCTGTCCGTTTCGAGGGGGGTGCCGTGTCGCCTTGAAACCGTGAACGTTAGATTAACGGCAGCGGACCGCGGACGATCGCAGGAGCCACTCTGGTTAGAGAATTTGCTCGAAACGATCATTTGATTTGTCATGCTCGAACAACGTTGGTTGCCTTAGCGAGGGCCGGGGTTGTCCTGGGCTTCGCTGCATTTGAAGCCTCGCCTTGGCCGGAACACGCTCTACTACGA
>JAGTAM010000638.1 GCA_023422485.1 Pseudomonadota bacterium
AGCAGGATGTTCTCCTTGACCGTGAAGTGCGGCAGGATCTGGCGTCCCTGCGGGATGTAGCCGAGGCCGTATTTGGCCCGCACATGGGTCGGCGCCTTGCCGACGGAGGCGCCGTCGATCCGGATCTCGCCGGACGTGCGGTCGGTCAGGCCCATGATCGTGCGCAGGAGCGTGGTCTTGCCGACACCGTTGCGGCCGAGCACGCACAGGCACTGCCCCTCGGGCAGGCCGAGGCCGATCTCCTTCAGGATCGGCGTCTTGCCGTAATAGGAGGTCACGCGGTCGAGATCGAGCAGCATCGTCAGACCTCCGGCTCGCCGAGATAGACCTCGCGCACCCGCGGGTCGTTCTCGATATCGCTGAGCTTTCCCTGCGCCAGGAAGGCGCCCATGTGCATCACGGTCACCACGTCGGCGATCTGCCGGACGAAGCCCATGTCGTGCTCGACCACGATCAAGGTGTTGGTGCGCTTGAGTTCGTTGAGGAAGACGATGGTCTTCTCGATCTCGGACTCGGTCATGCCCGCGACCGGCTCGTCCAGCAGCAGGATCGCCGGGTTCTGCATCAGCACCATGCCGATCTCGAGCCACTGCGTCTCGCCGTGGGAGAGGAAGCCCGCCTCGACCTCGAGACGATCCTTGAGGCCGGTGAGTGTGGCCACCTCGTCGAGTTTGTCGCTGAAGCCCGCGGGCCGCCGCCGCAGCATGTTGCGGAACGGATTGACCTCGCGGGAATAGGCCACCTCGAAGTTCTGGCGCACGCTGAGTTCGCGGAACACCGCCGGCACCTGGAATTTGCGCCCGATGCCGCGCTGGGCGATCTCGTGCTCGCTCAAGGACGTAATGTCGTCGCCGCGCAGGACGATGGAGCCCGAGGTCGGCTTCTGACGCCCGGTGATGAGGTCCATGGTGGTGGTCTTGCCGGCCCCGTTCGGGCCGACGAGGCAGCACAGGGTCAGTTCGGTCACGTCGAGGCTGAAGCCGTTGATGACCTTGGTGCCGCCGAAGCTCTTGTGCAGGTCGCGGATTTCGAGAACGCCCATCATTTCCTCACTTTGTCCGAGTGACAGGGACCCGACCGATGGTCGGCCTCCCTGCGTCCGGCGGACGCCCGCCGCCGCGCCGGCGATCGATGATGAGAGAGGTCATCATCGATCGGTCACTCGCCCGCCGCCGGGGCACCGGAGATCGCATCCGCAGGTCGGGCCGGGCGTGCTTGCCCGGCTGGCGCGAGAGCCCGCCGAGCACCTTTTCGAGAAGCCCTGCCAATCCCTTGGGCAGGAAGCGCACGACCACGATGAAGAAGGCGCCGAGGACGAGGAGCCAGGTCGCGAGGAACTGGTCGCCGAGATAGCTCTGGCCGCCCTGGATCAGGAAGGCGCCGAGGATCGCCCCGAGCAGCGACAGGCGCCCGCCGATCCCGGCCCAGATCACCATTCCGATGCTGAAGGTGGTGTCGAGCTGGGCCGGCGAGACGTACTGGATCAGCATCACCCACAGGCAGCCGGCGAGCGCGGCGATGAAGCCGGAGATCGCGTAGATGCAGGTCTCGTAGAGGGCGACGTTGTAGCCGAGGAAGCGCACCCGCTCGGGGTCGCCCCGCAGGGCCTGGACCACGAGCCCGAACTTGCTCTGGGTGAGCAGCTTGGCGCCGACCGTGACGGCGATGAGCAGCCCGCAGACGATCCAGTAGGCCGTCGGGCCGTAGGGATCGATATCGGTGCCGAAGAGGCTCAGCGGCGCGGGCGGCGAGATGCCGTTGGCGCCGTTGGTGTAGGGCTGCATGTCGAGGATCAGCGTGGCAAAGGCGGAGAGCATCGCCAGCGACATGATCGCGAAGAACGGCCCCGAGACCCGGGCGCGGAACATCAGCGTCCCGAACACGACGTAGAACACGGTCGGCACGACGAGTGCCAGCAGGATACCGCCGCCGGTGCTCCAGAACGGCTGCCAGAACCAGGGCAGGTGCTCCAGGCTGTTGTTGAGCATGAAGGGCGGGATCGGGTTCGAATCCGGATCCTGCGACTGCATCTGCATGGTCATGGCCATGCCGTAGGCCGCGAGCCCGAAGGCGATGCCCTGGCCGAGATTGAGGATGCCGCCGAAGCCCCAGCACAGGCTGATCGAGAGGGCGAGCATCCCGTAGATGCCATAGACAGCGAACTGGTTGAGCAGGAAGCCGTCGGAGACTAAGGCCGGGATCCCGGCGATGCCGACGAAGAACGCTCCGTAGACCGCCCATTGCGCCGGCTTGCTGTGATAGAGATTGCGCGTCGTCATCTGCGGGTGAGACTCTTCTGACGGGCAGGAGGAGGGGGTGAAGCCGAAGGGCTTCACCGGCGGCCTTTGGCGACGGCGAAGAGGCCGCGCGGGCGGAAGCGCAGGAACACGACGATCAGCACGTAGAGGAGGAAGCGCGCGAAGGTGTCGTTGGTCATGAAGGCGAAGACCGACTGGAGTTCGCCCGTCAGCCCCGCCGCCGCGACGCTGCCCATCAGCGTGCCGCCGCCGACCACCACCACGAGGAAGGCCTGCACCACGTAGGCCGTGCCCATGGTCGGCAGCACGATCGCCAGCACGCCGAACAGCGAGCCGGCCACACCGGCAAGCCCGGCGCCGATCGCGAAGGTCGTCATGTAGACCCGGTCGGCATTGATGCCGAAGGAGGCGGCCATCTCCTTGTTCTGCATCACCGCGCGCACCTGCATGCCGAAGCGGGTGCGGTAGAACAGGTAGGCCGTGGCCGCGACGATGAGCGCGGTGATGGCGAGCACCACGAGGCGGAACACCGAGAGGCTGGCGAAGCCCACCTCGACGTTGCTCTGGAAGATCTCGGGCACGGCGATGTATTTCGGGTCCGAGCCGAAGATCAGCCGCACGCCCTGCATCAGCACCAGCGACACGCCCCAGGTGGCGAGCAGTGTGTCGAGCGGGCGGTTGTAGAGGTAGCGGATCAACCCGCGCTCGATCACGAGCCCGACAAGCGCCACCACGATGAAGGAGGCGGGCAGGCAGAGCAGGAACGGCAGGCCGAGGGAACTCTGCAGGGCGTACGAGGTATAGGCGCCCAGCATGATGAACTCGCCGTGGGCCATGT
>JAGTAM010000654.1 GCA_023422485.1 Pseudomonadota bacterium
GGAATGGGGAGGCCGTCCCGATGCGCGCATGATCTGTGAGATGACTCGAAACAAGGTCCGGCTCCTGCGGAGCGGTTCGAGCCCCAAGCTAGGCGGATCGTCGTTAACGAACGCTTGCCCTCCCCTTCTGCGCATCGTCCCAGGCCGCCGGTGCAAGCGGGACGCGAACCGAATATCATCGAGCGCGGTTGGCGCTTTGCGGCGATGTTTCGAGATCCGGTGGCAGACGGCGCCTCAGGCGCGGTCATGCCATGCATCGGGTTTGAGAAACGACGACCCGAGAAACACTTGGCAGGGTCTCCTGCCATATCAGGTGAGCTTCGAGACCCGGTGACGACTCCGAGCCAAGAACCCGTGAGCGCGAAAAGCTTCCGCTCGCTCTACCGGCACGGCTTCGCCCGCGTGGCGGCCTGCACCGGACGCAGCCATCCGGGCGATCCGGCGGCCAATGTCACCGACATTCTCGGGCTGGCGCGGCAGGCGCACGGGGCCGGGGCGGCGCTCGCGGTCTTCCCCGAACTGTGCGTCTCCTCCTACGCCATCGAGGATCTGCTGCTGCAGGCGACCCTCCTCGACGCGGTCGAAGCCGGGGTCGCGCGGCTGGTCGAAGAGAGCGCCGGGCTGACGCCGCTCCTCGTCGTCGGCGCGCCCCTGCGCTGGCGCAACCGGCTCTACAATTGCGCCGTGGCGATCCGCGGCGGGCGGCTCTTGGGCGTGGTGCCGAAGAGCTATTTGCCGAACTACCGGGAGTTCTACGAGAAGCGCCACTTCGCCTCGGGCGCCGGGATCATGGCTGAGACGATCCGTCTGGCCGGGCTCGAGGCGCCGTTCGGCACCGACCTGATCTTTTCCGCCGAGGACCTGCCCGGCTTCCGCCTCGCCATCGAGGTCTGCGAGGATCTGTGGGTGCCGCAGACGCCGGGGATGGAGGCGGTGCTGGCCGGCGCCACGGTGATCGCCAACCCCTCGGGCAGCCCGATCACCGTGGGCCGGGCCGATTCCCGCGCGCTGCTCACCCGCGCCGCCTCGATGCGCGGCCTGTGCGCCTACGTCTACGCCGCGGCCGGGACCGGCGAATCCACCACCGACCTGTCCTGGGACGGGCAGACCAGCATCGACGAGAACGGCGTGCGGCTGGCCGAAGGCGCGCGCTTCCCCGAAGGGCCGGTGATGACGCTCGCCGATATCGATCTCGACCTGATCGCCGCGGAGCGGCTCCAGGCCGGCAGCTTCGACGACAATGCCCGCAACCAGAGCCTCCGGCCCTGGCGCACGGTGGCCTTCCGCCTCGATCCGCCGCAGGGCGATCTCGGCCTGGAGCGCCGGGTCGAGCGATTCCCCTTCGTGCCCGCCGATCCGGCGCGCCTCGCGCAGGATTGCTACGAGGCCTACAACATCCAGGTCGCCGGCCTCGCCCAGCGGCTCGCCGCCACCGGCACCAAGCGGGCGGTGATCGGCGTGTCCGGCGGCCTCGACTCGACCCACGCGCTGATCGTCGTGGCCAAGGCTTTCGATCGGCTCGGTCTCCCGCGGAAGGACATCCTGGCCTACACCCTGCCGGGCTTCGCCACCTCGGACGAGACCAAGACCAACGCCCACGCCCTGATGCGGGCGCTCGGCACCACGTCGGAGGAGATCGACATCCGTCCCGCCGCCCGGCAGATGCTGAGCGATATGGGCCACCCGTTCGGCCGGGGCGAAGCGGTCTACGACGTTACCTTCGAGAACGTGCAGGCGGGACTTCGCACCGACTACCTGTTCCGGCTCGCCAACCAGCACGGCGGCATCGTCATCGGCACCGGCGACCTCTCGGAACTGGCGCTCGGATGGAGCACCTACGGCGTCGGCGACCAGATGAGCCATTACGGCGTCAATGCCGGCGTGCCCAAGACCCTGATCCAGCACCTGATCCGCTGGGTGATTTCGTCCGGCCAGTTGGGCACCGAGGAGAACCGGACGCTTCAGGCGGTGCTCGATACCGAGATCTCCCCGGAACTGGTGCCGGCCTCGGAGGGCGAGGGGCCGCAGAGCACGGAGGCCAGGATCGGTCCCTATGCCCTGCAGGACTTCAATCTCTGGTTCACCCTGCGCCACGGCTTCCGGCCCTCGAAGATCGCCTTCCTCGCGCTGCACGCCTGGGGCGATGCGGGGCGCGGCGACTGGCCGCCGGATTTTCCGCAGGCCAAGCGCGTCGCCTACGACTTGGCCGAGATCCGGCGCTGGCTTCAGGTCTTCCTCGACCGCTTCTTCCGCTTCAGCCAGTTCAAGCGCTCGGCGCTGCCCAACGGCCCGAAGGTCTCGGCCGGCGGCTCCCTCTCGCCCCGCGGCGACTGGCGCGCGCCATCGGACGCCAGCGCCCGCGCGTGGCTCGACGAGTTGGAGCGCAACGTCCCGAAGGCGTGACGGCGGCCGGGCCGGTTCAAGGGGCTCCGCCGGTCCAAGGGCCGCCGGCGGCGTCCGGGGCGGGATGGAAGCCGTCGAGCGCCGCGACCGAGGGCGCCCGTCCGGCACGGCGCTGGGCGACATAGTCGAGGACGCCCACCACGGCGCGCTCGGAATAGGGCTTGGCGATGACGCCGAGCGCACCGGCGAAGTCCGGCGGGATGCGCTTGGCGTTGGCGGTCATGAACACCACCGTGATCCGCGGATCGCCCGCCAAGGCGCGGGCCACCTCGACACCGGTCGGGCCGTCGACGAGGTGGATGTCCACGAGCGCCACGTCCGGCCGGGCGCTGCGACCGAGCGCGATGGCATCCGCCGAGCAGCCCGCCACGCCGACGCTGACATGGCCGAGATCTTCCAGAAGACATTCCAGTTCGAGGGCGATCAGCACCTCGTCCTCGACGACGAGGATGCGCAGGGGCGCCTCCCTCACCTCGGCCATCGCGGCTCTCCCGGCCTCGTTCCGCTCCTCGATCCGACGGGATCGGCCGGATCGGCCAAGATCGCATTCGCCGGAAGCGGAACCGGCCGATCGGGAAGCTGTCTGCGGTGGATACGGCCCGGCCGGCGGGCGGAGGAACCGGTCACGGCGCGTCGGCCCCGGTGAGCGGGATCGTGATCGCGATCCGGGTGCCGGGCCGGGCGTCCGACCATTCGAGGGTTCCGCGCAACTGGCGCACCACCATCTCGACGAGGGTGCGGCCGAAGCCGGCGGGGTTGGGAGAGGCCGCGTCCATGCCGATGCCGTCGTCCTCGATGACGAGGCGCATCCCCGCCTCGCACCGGCGCGCCTCGATGGCGACCCGGCCGCGGCGCTCCTCCGGGAAGGCATGGTGCAGGGCGTTCGTCGTCAATTCGTGGATCAGCAGCGCCAGCGGCGCGGCCATGGCGGCGGAGAGGGCCAGGGCCTCGATCTTCGTCTCGATCCGGGTGCGATCCTCGTCGAGGCCGGCGGCGAGGTCGGCGATCAGGTCGGCGGTGAAGTCCTTGAAGTCGAACCGCGAGACGTCGCCCTCGGAGTAGAGCATCCGGTGGGCGGTGGAGAGGGCGCTGATCCGGTCGGCCATGGCCTGGAGCGCGTCGCGGGCCTCGCCCTCGGGCGTGCGGCGTGCCTTCAGCAGCATCAGCGAGGAGATGACCTGAAGGTTGTTCTTGACCCGGTGATCGACCTCGTGGAGCAGCGCCGTCTTCTGTTCGAGCGCCGAGCGCAGGTCGGCGGTGCGCTCGTTCACCTCGCGCTCCAGCGCGTCGTTGGCGTTGCGCATGGCCAGTTCCAGGCGGTGCTTGTCGGTCATGTCGGCCTGGGCCGAGAAGAAGAACACCACCTTGCCCGCCGCGTCGCGGACCGGATTGATCGTCATGCCGTTCCAGAACGGGGTTCCGTCCTTGCGGTAGTTGAGCAATTCGCCCTCGAACGGCCGGCCGGCGGAGAGCGCCGCGCGCATCGTCCGCAGCACGTCCGCGTCGGTGAGGGGGCCCTGCAGCAGGCGGCAATTGTGGCCGTAGATCTCCTCGCGGTCGTAGCCGGTGAGCGCCAGGAAGGCGGCATTGGCCCACACGACGGGATTGTCGCCCTGCCCCGGATCGGTGACGACCATGGGGGTCGGGCTCGCCTCGAAGGCCGCCGCGAAGACGTCCACCGTGACGCCCGCGGGCAAGCTCGCTCCTTTGGGAAAACCCGTCATCTCGAACGCCGACAGAGGCACGCCGCGATGGAATGCGGCACATGAACCGGAGTCTCCAGGCGCATTCCGCAGCGTCCGGCCCCGCGACTCAAACGAGCCCGGCCCGTCACCGTTCCGTGCGGCCAAGCACGCAGGCCGAGCCATCGAGCACGCGGCATCCCGGCGCGCCAGCCGCGTGTCGGCGCTGTGGTTACACTTGCGTCAACCATGTTCGTCCATAAGCGGCTCGGGATTCCGAAGCCGCGCTTGCCCGGCAAGGGAGGCAACGGGGGCTGGCGGGCGCAAGGCCGCCATGTTTTCCGCGGAGTCGTATCAAAGATGCGCGAGCGGACGACGCGCCTGCGTCCGGGCGACCGGCCGTTCGCCGCGTCCCGGCTCCGCGAAGTCTCGGATCCACGAAACCCCGCACCCGCCTTCGGGCGAAGGCTCCAGGGAGTTCCACGCGATGGCGGCGCAAGCAGCGGCCCAGACGGCGCAACCCCGCAAGTTTCGCCTGCGGGACATCACCGAGGATCGCCGCGTCGCCCTGATGCTGGCCCTCGGCTTCGCCTGCGGCCTGCCGATCCTGCTCGTGTTCTCCACGCTCTCGGCCTGGCTCGCCACCGCCGGCATCCAGCGCACCAGCATCGGCCTGCTCTCCTACGTCTCCTTCGCCTATTCGCTGAAGTTCCTGTGGGCGCCGGTGATCGACCGCTTCGACCTGCCGTTCCTGGCCCGCCGGCTCGGCCGCCGCCGCGCCTGGATGGTGGCGGCGCAGGTCGCGGTCGCCCTCGGCCTCATCGGCATGAGCCAGGGCGATCCGGCCGCCTCTCTGAGCTTCATGGTGATCTGCGCGCTGCTGACCGCCTTCGCCTCGGCGACGCAGGACATCGTGGTCGATTCCTGGCGCATCGACGCGGCCCCGACCGAGCGGCAGGGCGTGATGCTCGCTGCCTACCAGCTCGGCTACGCCATCGCCCGCGCCTTCGCCGGGGCCGGCGCGCTCTACATCGCGCAGGGGGCCGGCTGGAGCCTCGCCTACGGGGCGATGGCGGCGCTGATGCTGGTCGGGCTGGTCGCTGCCCTGCTCGCCCCGCGCCAGGACCCGGTGACGGTGCCGGGCGAGCGGCGCTCGCTCGCCACGACCCTGCGCGTGGCCGTGGTCGATCCGTTCTCCGACCTCGTGCGCCGCAAGGGGGCTCGGCTGATCCTGATCCTGGCCCTGATCATGTTCTACCGCCTGCCCGATATCATCTCCGGCGTGATGGCCCAGCCGTTCTATATCGAGAAGGCGTTCACGCTGACCGAGATCGCCAACGTCACCAAGGTGTACGGCGTCATCGTCGGCATCCTGGGCGCCTTCGTCGGCGGGCTCTCCGTCATCCGCCTCGGCCTCAACTGGACGCTGCTCATCGGCGGCATCATCGGTGCCGCCTCGAACCTGATGTTCACCTGGCTCGCATTGAGCGGGCCGGAGCGGGCGGCGATGCCCTTCTTCTGGGTCGCCAATGGCGGCCTCGACACGGGAGACCTGATGCTGGTGCTCCAGGCCAATAGCGGAGCGGGGGGCACGCTCATCCCCTGGATCCCCGAGCGGGCGCCGCTGTCGCTGTTCGTGCTCAGCATCTCGATCGACAACTTCGCCGGCAACTTCGCGGGCACCGCGCTCATCGCCTACATGTCGAGCCTGACCTCGCCCGCCTTCGTGGCGACGCAATACGCCCTGCTCTCCTCGCTCTACGCCCTGCCCGGCAAGTTCGTCGGAGGCTTTTCCGGCTTCATGGTCGACGCGATGGGCTATCCGGCCTTCTTCGCGGCGTCCGCCGGGATCGGCATTCCCGTGGCGCTGCTCTGCATCGCCCTGATGATCCTGCGCGAGGGGCGGGAGGAGCCCGTGCCCGAACCCGCGCCCGAAGCGGAGGCGGTCGCGATGAAGGTGTGACGCCGGCCCGCGTCCCGCGCCGGCCCGGTTTTCCGGAAACGGAACCAAGCGCGCGGCCCCGCGCTTGCTGTGTCCGAAGTCACTGAGGTGCGATGCTGGGATACGAACCGTGAGCGACCTGACCCTCGTCGGCGAGACCCTGCCGGTTCCGGTGGAGGCGCCCCCCTCGGCCCCGCTGTCGGAGGCCGACCGTCTGGTCCTGCGCCGGGCCGTGGCCGTGCTGGAGAAGCCGGGTCTCGCCGCCCGGCTCTCGGCGGCGGCGGGCGCGCCGCTCGACATGATCGGCCGGGCCCTGCCGGCTCCCATCACCGAGACGGTGGCCAGCGCCACGGAAGGCGCGATGCGCACGGCCCTGCGGGTCGCGCTCGCGACCCTGCCCGACAAGGACGTGAAGCCCGCGGGCACGGCGCTGGAACGCGTCGAGACGGAAGCGGGCGGGCGCCTGAGCCGCCTGCTCGGGTCGAGCGACACCCGCCACAAGGCGCTCGCCGCGGTGACCGGCGCCGTCGGCGGCGTGCTCGGCCTCGCCACCCTGGCGGTGGAGCTGCCGGTCTCCACGACGATCATGCTGCGCTCGATCGCCGAGATCGCGCGGCAGGAGGGCGAGGATCTGAGCGATCCCGAGACCGCGCTCGCCTGCGTGCAGGTCTTCGCGCTGGGCGGGCGCGCCGGCGCCGAGACCACGGTCGCCGATAGCGGCTATTTCGCGGTGCGCGCGGCGCTGGCCAAGACCATGTCGGAGGCGGCCCGCTACGCCGCCCACCGCTCGCTGCTCGATGCCGGCGCGCCGCCGCTGGTGCGGCTCACCGCGCAGATCGCCTCGCGCTTCGGTCTCGTCGTCTCGCAGAAGGTCGCGGCCCAGGCCGTACCGGTGATCGGGGCGCTCGGGGGCGCCGCGGTCAACGCCGCCTTCATGGACCACTTCCAGTCCATGGGACGCGCCCACTTCACCGTGCGCCGGCTGGAGCGGGCCTACGGCAAGGAGGCCGTGCGCGCGGCCTATCTCGAGGAGAAGGCGGGGCTCGGTCTGGGGTGAGGGGGCCGCGGCCGAACCCCGGAGCCCGTTTCATGGATGCGCTTTCCGGATGCGCCTGCGCCCCGATGATCGTCATTCCGGGGCGCTGATGATCGAACCGGGAATCCATCCGTGAGGCTACGGTGAGCCACGCATCGCGGGTGGATTCCGGGTTCCGCTGTGCGGCCCCGGAATGACGGCGGAGGTGGATCGGAGCCAGTCTGGCCGAACCCGAAGCCGTCCATCACGGCCACACCTTGATCGCCACCGGCCGCCGTACGAGGTCTCGGTCGGAGGTGATGGTGCAACCCTCAAGGCGCAGGGTCGCGAAGGTGAGGAGCGCGCCGTCGCCGACATCGTCGAAGTTGCGGCCCTTGGCGTCCGGATCGAGCAGGGACGGGTAGGCGATCAGCCGTCCCTTCGCTTGGCAGGGATCGTCGTAGAGCGTGGCGCCGGCGAGCAGCAGCCGCGGCCCGTCCCAGGTCAGCAGGTCGCGCGAGGTGCTCCAGTAGAAGCCCGATTCCGGAAAGACCCCGCCCTTGGCCGCCATGAACACGGCGATCCAGGCCCCGGAGCCGCGGTGCCGCACCACCGCGCCGACAGGCGCGGGAAAAGGCACCACCGGCTTGCAGGTGTCGGCGAGCTTGACCGGCTTGCGGTAGGGGTCGGGGAAGGCGGCGGTGAAGCCGGTGCCGGTCCAGGCGCGCCAGCTCGCGGGGTCCTCCGGCCGCTCTGTGCGGAACAGGCAGACGCCCGCCTCCTGGTCGCTGCCGGGGCGGTCCCAGCCCGTGGTCGAGGCGAAGAAGTAGCGGAAGCGCCCCTCGCCGACGATGTTGGAGGGGTTGAAGAAGCCCCGGTGCCGGCCCTGGCCCTCCTCCTGCCGGAACGGCGCGCCCGCCACCACCGCGGGCGGGGTCGTGCGGGTGCAGCTCACGCCCCCGTCGCGGGGGAAGGCCGCCGTGACCGTGTTGTACCAGCACTCCATGTAGACCTTGGAGCCGCAGCGGCCCTCGTGCTCGTTGGCCTGGTACTCGTGGTGGAGGAGGGCGGCGACGGTCTTGCCGTCCTCGGTCCAGGTGGCGGTGATCCAGGAGCGGTCGTCGTAGAGCGCCGGGTCGGATTTCTCGCCCGAATCGAGCACCACGCGGCAATCGATCCTGAGGTGGTCGAGATCGGGGCCGCGCAGGGCCCGGTTGCGGTAGTGCAGGCCGTAGAGCGCGATCTGACCCGAGGCGTCGCGGAAGCCGCGGGCGGGGGCGTCGGGCACGTCGGCGCCGTCGCAGGCGTCGCGGGAGGCGGAAAAGACCGTCCGCTCCGGCCCCGTCAGGGTCAGCGCCGAGAGCGGCGGCTCCGAGGCGCCGCGGACCGGCGGCACGCCGCCGCACGCGAGGGCGAGCGTCACGGCGAGGGGGCGGCCGAGGAAACGGGACGATCTGGACATCCCGCAAGGATTGCGTTTTGAACCGTTACAGGGAGCTTGTCCGCATCCGCCGGAGCGAGCGCCGTCCACAGGCTGCCCCATGCTGGTGATGATCCTCGGCCTCGTGCTGTTCCTCGGCACGCACGCCTTCTCCATGGCCCGGTCCAAGCGCGCGGAGGTGATCAGCCGCATCGGCGAGGGCCGGTTCAAGCTCGGCTACACTCTGCTCTCGGCGGCGGGCCTGATCCTGACCGTCTACGGCTATGGACTCTATCGGCAGGAAGGCCTGATCCCGGTCTGGTCGCCGCCGCTCTGGACCCGGCATCTGGCGGTTCTCCTGACCCTGTTCGCCTTCATCAGCCTTGCCGCGACCTACCTGCCGGGCCACATCCGCGCCCGGCTCAAGCACCCGATGCTGCTGGCCGTGAAGATCTGGGCGACCGCCCACCTGCTGGCCAACGGCGATCTCGGCTCGATCCTGCTGTTCGGCTCCTTCCTCGCCTGGGCGGTGGCCGCCCGGATCAGCGCCAAGCGCCGGACGCTCACCGCAGGGC
>JAGTAM010000660.1 GCA_023422485.1 Pseudomonadota bacterium
GCACCGGGCTCGGCCGGGTGGCCGCCGTCGCGGCGCTCGTCGCAGCTCTGGGCCTCGTCGCCCTCCTCGACGGCGACCGCGCCGCCGCGCGGGGCACCGCGCTGGCCCAGGGTGAGGAGGCGTTCACGCAAGCCCGCCTCGACGCGCTGAGGAGCGAGGGCCGCACGGTGTTCGTGGACATGACGGCGGCGTGGTGCATCACCTGCCAGGTCAACGAGCGCACGGTGCTGGCGCGGGACGGCGTGCAGGCGGCGTTCCGGGCCGGCAACGTGGCCTTTCTCAAGGGCGACTGGACCAACCAGAACCCGGAGATCACCCGCCTCCTGGAGCGCTACGGCCGCAGCGGCGTGCCGCTCTACCTCGTCTATCGCGGGCAGGGCGAGGCGCAGGTGCTGCCGCAGATCCTGACGGAAGGGATCGTGCTCGCCGCGATCGGGCAGAGGGACGTGGCCGCGGCTCAGTAGGGCGAGACAGCCCCGCGCCCCCCTCGCCCCGCCCGAGATTGGGCCTGCCCAACTTCGGTCTTTGCTTGCTGACCCCGGGCAAGCCCGGGACCAAGCGGGGAGAGCGCGAAGTTCGCCTCAGCCCGCGAGCTTGGCCGCGATGCCGGCGACGTGGCGGCCCTGATAGCGGGCGCCGTCGAGTTCGATCGCGGAGGGCTGGCGCGAGCCGTCGCCGTCGGCGATCGTGGTGGCGCCGTAGGGCGAGTTGCCCTTCACCTGCTCGACGCCGTTCTGGCCCGCGAAGCTGTAGGGCAGGCCCACCACCACCATGCCGTGGTGGAACATCACCGTGTGGAAGCTCGTCAGCGTGGTCTCCTGGCCGCCGTGCTGCGAGGCGGTCGAGGTGAAGGCCGAGCCGACCTTGCCGACCAGCGCGCCCTTCGCCCACAGGCCGCCGGTCTGGTCGATGAACTGTTTCATCTGCGAGGCCATGTTGCCGTAGCGGGTCGGCGTGCCGAAGATGATGGCGTCGTAATCGGCCAGCTCCTCGACGGTGGCGATCGGCGCCTCCTGGTCGAGCTTGTAGTGGAACTGCTTGGCGACTTCGTCCGGCACCAGTTCCGGCACGCGCTTGACCGCGACCTCGGCCCCGGCCTCGCGGGCGCCCTCGGCCACGGCCTTGGCCATCTGCTCCACGTGTCCCCAGGACGAGTAGTAGAGCACCAGAACCTTCGCCATCGTCGTCTCTCCTGTTTGCGAGCCCGGTGCCTCGCCCGAAACGGGTGTCCGCCCTTGGGCGGAGGCGAGGCGCTCCATTCGAGCCCGAGCGTCGAATGCACCACCCATATGAAGGTTCGCCCCGCTTGCAGAAACGCCCTGCGGTGCAAGATTGTTCTTGCGAGCTTGCAAGGAGAGCGCGGTGTCGGTGGTCTGGGACGAGTTCCGCCTCGTGCGGGCGATTGCCGATCGGGGCGGGCTGGCGCCGGCCGCGGCGCATCTCGGCATCAATCCCTCCACCGCCTTCCGCCGGCTCGCGGCGGTCGAGGCCGAACTCGGCGCGCGCCTGTTCGAACGCCACCGCTCCGGCTACGTGCCGACACCCGCGGGCGAGGCGATGGCGGCTGCGGCCGCGCGGATGGAGGAAGAGGTCGCCCGGTTCGACCGGGAAGTGGCCGACCGGGCGCAGACGCCCTCGGGCCTCCTGCGGGTCACGGCCGCGGCGACGCTGGTGACCGATCTCCTGATGCCGATGCTCGGCCGCTTCCGCGCGCGCTACCGACAAGTCCAGATCGAACTCCTCACCTCCGAGGAGGCGCTGAACCTGTCCCGCCGCGATGCCGACGTGGCTCTGCGCGCGACCCGCGAGCCGCCGCCCAACCTCGTCGGGCGCCGGCTCGCCACCATCGCCTGGGCGGTCTACGGGCCGGCGCAGGGAGGGGCGGACGGTTCTGACGCCGACTGGGTCAGCCCGAGCGAGGCGGTGGCCGGCGGCCTCTTCGCCCGCTTCGTCGCCGCCCGCGCCGGGCCGGAACGCGTGGCACTCCGTCTCAACACCGTTCAGGGGCTGTGCGAGGCGATTCTCGAGGGCGTCGGCATCGGCCCGCTGCCCTGCTACCGCGGCGACCGGATCGCCGGCCTGCGCCGCCTCTCGGGACCGGAGCCGGAACTGGCCGGCACACTCTGGCTCCTGACCCATCCGGACCTGCGCCACGCGGCGCGGGTGCGTGCCTTCATGGATCACGTCGCCGTCGAGGTCGCGCCCTTGCGCCCGGCCCTGGAGGGACGCGCGAGCCACGGCTCGGCACCGTGAGCCGGACCGGAACCGGACCGGAACCAGATTGCGCAACGGCCGGTCCCGCCTGTATAAGCGGCAATCCCCTCATTCATCGCGACATGGGATCCTTCGGACCTGACCGGGCCGGAGGCCGCGGGAGAGCCTTTCCGGGCTCCCGCGCCTTTCCCCGCCGCGAACCACGAAAAACCGCCTGGAGCTTTGTCCGATGTCCCAAGGTCCGCTGATGCCCAAGGCGACCGCCGTGTGGCTCGTCGAGAACACCTCGCTCGCCTTCGAGCAGATCGCCGATTTCTGCAAGCTGCACCCGCTCG
>JAGTAM010000663.1 GCA_023422485.1 Pseudomonadota bacterium
GCCGCCGCGCAGCGCGAGGTAGGCACGCTGACCCGGCCCCTCGATCGCGCCGACCGTGAGCGTCTGCCCCGCCCGGATCGGGAACGCCGCGCCGTGGGCCCGCGCCTCGCCGTCGAGGGTGAGCCGCATCGCGGCCCCCGCGAGCGCCACAAGGGCGTCGGCGTGGAAGCGCAGCACCGGCCCCGAGACGGTGAGTTCGAGGGCGCAGGTGTCCTGATCGTTGCCGACCAGCGCGTTGGCCAAGCGGAAGGAGCGCGCATCCATCGGCCCGCTCGGCGGCACGCCGACCTCCCACAGGCCCAGCCGACCGGGCAGTTCCTGCAGGCTCGATTGCGGGCCGGGCAGCAGCACCTCGATGCTGCGCGGGCGGTAGTCGAGATCGCGGAGCGCCGTGGTGGCGACGCGCCCGCTGGTGAAGAGCTCGGAGGCGGCGATGGTGCGCAGGTAGTCGAGGTTGGTCTCGATGCCCGACACCGCGGTCTCGGCAAGCGCCGCTTTCAGCGCTGCGATGGCGGCCGGCCGGTCATCGCCGGTGACGATGATCTTGGCGAGCATCGGATCGTAGAACGGCGTCACCTCGGTGCCGGCGGCGATCCAGCCGTCGATACGAGCGGAGTCCGAAAAACGCACCTCGGTCAGCAGGCCGGCGCTGGGGGAAAAATTGGCGTGCGGCACCTCGGCGTAGAGCCGCGCCTCGATCGCCGCGCCCTTGGGTGCGAGCGGCCCGGCATCGCCGATCGGGTCCTCGCCCGCAGCTTGGCGCACCATCCATTCGACGAGGTCGATGCCGAACACCGCCTCCGTCACCGGATGCTCGACCTGGAGCCTTGTGTTCACTTCGAGGAACGAAAAGTCCTCGCGCTGCGGATCGTAGATGAACTCGACCGTGCCGGCCGAGGCGTAGGCGACGCTCTCTCCCAGTGCCACCGCCGCGGCGTGGAGGCGGACGCGGGTCGCATCGGAGAGGACGGGGGCGGGCGTCTCCTCGATCACCTTCTGGTTCCGGCGCTGGAGCGAGCAGTCGCGCGCACCCAAAGCCACGACGCGGCCGCGCCCGTCGCCGAAGATCTGCACCTCGACGTGGCGGGCCTGCGCCACGAAGCGTTCGAGGTAGACGCGAGCATCGCCGAAGCTCGCCCGCGCGGTGCGCTCCACGGCGGCGAAGCGCTCGGCGAGTTCTTCCGCCGCGTGGCAGAGCTGCATGCCGATGCCGCCGCCGCCCGCGGTGCTCTTCAGCATCACCGGATAGCCGATCGCCTCGGCCGCGCTCAGTGCGGCCTCCACATCCGGCAGCAGGTCGGTGCCGGGCAGGAGTGGCACGCCGCTGACCTTGGCGAGTTCGCGGGCGGTGTGCTTGAGGCCGAAGGCGCGCAGATGCTCCGGGCGCGGGCCGATGAAGGCGATGCCCTCCGCGGCCAGCCGCTCGGCGAAGCCGACATTTTCGGAAAGGAAGCCGTAGCCGGGATGGACGGCCTCGGCGCCTGTTTCCTTGCAGGCGGCGATCACCGCCTCGACGTCGAGATAGCTCTGCGCGGCCGGCGCCGGCCCGAGGCGCACGGCCTCGTCGGCGGCGAGCACGCCCGGCGTGAAGCGGTCGGCGTCGGAATAGACGGCGACGGAGGCGATCCCCATGCGCTTCAGCGTGCGCACGACGCGGGCGGCGATCTCGCCGCGATTGGCGACCAGGACCTTGGCGAACATCGTCAACCCTCGCGCACCGTCACGCGGATCGGCGTGGGGTTGAAGCCGTTGCAGGGGTTGTTGATCTGCGGGCAGTTCGAGATCACGCAGATCACATCCATCTCGGCCCTGAGCTCGACGTAGTCGCCGGGCGCGGACACGCCGTCGACGATGGCGAGCCCGCCGTCCTGCTCGATCGGCACATTCATGAAGAAGTTGATGTTCGGCACGATGTCGCGCTTCGACAGACCGTACTTCGCCACCTCGATGGCGAAGTTCTCGCGGCAGGCGTGGAGATACTTCGTGGCGTGGCCGAAGCGGACGGTGTTGCTCTCGCAGGAACAGGCCCCGGCGGAGGTGTCGTGGCGCCCGCAGGAATCGGCGGTGACGGTCAGCATCACCCGGCCCTCGTTCGACATCACCCGCGTACCGGTGGTGACATAGGCCGCGCCCTGGGCGCGCACGGTGTCCTGCGAGGAGTAGCGCTCGCCGAGGTCGTCGGCCCGGTAGAACAGGGTGTCGACGGCCTGACAGCCTTCCAGATCCTCGATCCGGATCGTCTGGCCGGCGCGCACCAGGGTGGAGAACGGCGCCTGCGCGGGCACGGTTTGGTCGAAGAGGGCGGTCACGGTGTCGGTCATCGGTCTGCCTCCCCTTCAGAGCCCGGCGAAGGCGTTGTTTTCAAAGCCGCGCACGGCCTCGATCGTGGCGGTGCGGCAGAGGTCGTCCGATGCCGGGGCGGGCGCCCGGAAGCGGGTGACGGCGACCGGGTTCGGGGCATAGTCCGGCGCCGGATCGAGGGGATGGGGACAGTTCGAGAGGGCGACGGTCAGGTTCATCTCGGCGCGCAGATCGACGAAGTCGCCGGCCGTGCGGCCGGCCTCGTTACAGCCGAGACGTCCCTCGGGCCCGACCACGACGGGGGCGAAGAACGAGACCAGGGCGGGGATGTCGCGCCGCTCCAGCCCGCATTTGAGGGCGGCGAGCACGAGGTTGTCGCGGGTGTTGCGGTGCGGGCCGCCGGCATAGCGTGCCGCGTTCGCGTCGGCGTTGGAGCCGCCGACCAGCGCATCGTGGGCGCCGCAGGAATCCTCGATGATCGAGAGCATGACGCGGCCCATGTCGGAGAACAGCACACGGCCTTTTCGGAGGGCGGCGGTCCACTGCACCTTGACGGTGTCGGCATAGTTCAGCCGCTCGCTGGTGTCGGCGGCCGCCCACGCGACCAGCGCGACACTCGACGGGCCGTGGTCGAGGCCGAGCCGCAGCGCCTCGCCGCGCTTGAGGGCGGTGGTCCAGTACCAGCCGCCGGGGATGGTCTCGCGGTGCAGGACTGCTGCCGCGTCGAGTGGCACGCCGCCGCGCGGGCTCGGGCCGGG
>JAGTAM010000011.1 GCA_023422485.1 Pseudomonadota bacterium
TGCTGGCGCCGAGCGCGGAATAAGCGCTAGACTCGCTTCCCGGCGCGGGCCGTCCGCGCCGGGTCGTCGGAGGGGCTGACGCGATGGCCGAGATCATCAACCTGCGCCAGGTGCGCAAGGACCGTGAGAAGGCGGCGAAAGAGGCCAAGGCTGCGGAGAACCGCATCCTGTTCGGCCGGCCGAAGAAGGCGAAGACGCTGGCCGAGACGCGCAAGGCGATCGAGCAGGCCCGGCACGAGGGCCACCGCCTCGCCGATCCCGACAAGGAATGACGCGCGCTTCGTCGCGGGAGACCGCAAAGCGCTCGGTGATGATCGCGGGCCACCGCACCAGCGTCTCGCTGGAGGCGGAGTTCTGGGAGGCGCTTCAGGAGATTGCGCGGGGACGCGGGCAATCGGTTCAGGCGCTGATCGGCGCGATCGATTCGGGGCGCGGCGAGCGCAACCTGTCTTCGGCGATCCGGGTGTACGTTCTGGGCGCCTTTCGTGGCACCTCCGACGTGTCAGAGCGCCCCCTCACGGATGGCGCCGGGATCGGCCAGGGCGTGCAGGAGCCCGGCGGCGGAGTGGGCGAAGCGTAGGGTGACCGCCTTGCGCCGGGCCGGGCTCAGCAGGTGATCCGGCGGCTCGCGCAAGATCGCCGCGCCGTAGGAATCGGCAACGATCAGGCCGCATTCCTCCGGGATCAGCGTCTCCGGCACGGTCTCCGGAATCGCGAAGAAGAAGCGGTCGCAATAATCGCGGTAATCCGGCCATTTCCGGTCGGCGCGGAAGTCGGCGACGCTCGACTTGATTTCGACGATGGTGAGCCGACCCGCGCCGCACAGCGCGATCACGTCGGCCCGGCGCCCATTAGCCAACGAGAATTCCGGCAGGCTCACGCAGCCCATCTCCGCGAAAAGGCGACGCACTCCGCGCTGGATGTTCAGCGCCGTCGGCGACTGGCGACGGTCAGGCGGCAGGACGACGTGGGCGAGGGCTGTGGACATGCCGGGCTGGTGGCTTGCGGATGCGGCCGAATCGAGTCGGACCATCCTGCCAGCGGGATCCCGTCGGTGTCACCCGCCGCTTTGCCGCATCGCCAGTGCCGCCCGGATCGCCGCGAATCCGTCGGTCAGTGCCGCCGGACCCGGCTGGAGGATCAGCGGCGATTTGATTTCATGGATGCGCCCGGTCGCGACGGCGGGGATCGCGTCCCATCCGGGCCGGGCGCGGATGCGCTCCACGTTGACCCGCTTGCCGCACCAGGAGGCGAGAATCACGTCGGGCGCCGCCGCAATCACCTGTTCAGCAGTGATGATCCGGTCTTTCGCGGCCTGGGCCCGGCTCAGCTCCGGGAAGACGTCCTGCCCGCCGGCGTAGCCGATCAGGTCCGAAACCCAGCCGATGCCGGAGATCATCGGCTCGTCCCATTCCTCGAAATACACCTTGAGCCGTGGCCGCCCGGCGCATTCTGTCGCGGCCTCTGCAAGCTGTGCCTCGTAGCTTCGGGCGAGCGCCTCGGCCCGCTCCGCCGCGCCGACGAGAGCGCCGACCGTGCGGATCATCGCGAGGCAACCGGCCACGTCGCGCTGGTTGAACAGATGGACCGCAATGCCAGCCCTTGCGAGGCTGGCGACGATCTCGGCCTGGAGATCGGAAAAGGCGAGGACAAGGTCGGGTTCGAGCGCGAGGATCTTGGGTAAGTCCGCGCTGGTGAAGGCCGAGACCCGCGGCTTCTCCCGGCGCACCTGCGGCGGGCGCACGGCGTAACCCGAGACGCCGACGATGCGGCGATCCTCACCCAGCAGGTAGAGCGTCTCAACGGTCTCCTCGGTGAGGCAGACGATGCGTTCGGGTGGAAAGCGGCGCATGGCGGCTTAATAGTGCAGCCACGTCAGCAGCCCCGCGCCCGGGGCGAGCATCGCGAAGGCCCAGACGAAAGCCGAACTCCAGTTCGCGAACTGGAATGGGATGCGCCGAAGGCCGAAGCTGCCGGCGACCAGCGGCACCACCGCCCGCGCCGGGCCGATGAAGCGGCCGATGACGATGGCGCCCGCGCCCCAGCGCCGAAGGAATGCCTCGGCTTTGGCCGTCATCTCCGGGTGGCGGCTCATCGGCCACAGGCGCTTGATCCCGTCCTTGTAGAAAAAGCCGACCTCGTAGGAGACCCAGTCCCCCAGCCCCGCACCGATCCCGGCGCCGATCACCATCGGCCAGAATGGCAGGTCGCTGCCGCCGATCAGCGCGCCGATGCCGAGCAGAATCACGGTTGCCGGTACGAGCAGGGACAGCACCGCGAGCGATTCGCAGAAGGCGATGACGCCCGTCACCACCGGCGCCCAGGCCTTATGGGTCTCGATGAAGGTGAGCACGGATTGGCGGAGGGCGTCGAAATCCATACTCACTCCGGAGGGCGGCTCGTGTCTGGCTGAGCCGTAACGCGTCGCCGCATCGATCGGATGCGCGCGGCCGTCTGCCGCGCTATCACGGCGCGAAAGCGGATATCGGAGCACCATGAAGGTTCTGTCGATCCAGTCGCACGTCGCCTACGGTCATGTCGGGAATTCCTCGGCCGTCTTTCCGATGCAGCGCCTCGGCGTCGAGGTCTGGCCGGTGCATACGGTGCAGTTCTCCAACCATACCGGCTACGGACAGTGGCGCGGGCGCGTCTTCGACGGACCGGCGGTGGAGGAGGTGGTGCAGGGCGTGGCCGAGCGCGGGGCGCTCAAGGCCTGCGACGCGGTGCTCTCCGGCTATATGGGCTCGGCCGATATCGGCACCGCCATCCTGCG
>JAGTAM010000060.1 GCA_023422485.1 Pseudomonadota bacterium
GCTCTGCGCCGCCGCCGGTCCGGCGAGAGCGAGGCCGAGCGCGATCACAAGCGGCGAGAGGATTGCCAGAGAGGTGCGGGGAGGCTCTCGCCGGGATGCCGGCGTCCGTCCGACCAGGCTCCGCTTCATCCGCATGCTCGCTCCTCCGATCTTGACCCGCGCATCTTCCGGCGCGGCGGCGGGCAGGTTTCGGTTGCCGGCCGGCGGGGGTCAACCCCGCGCGATCGTCCACAGCCGTCCACAATGCGTATCCACAAACCAAGACACTCACACGTCTGGGTATTTCTGAGACGGTCCACAGATCTCTCCGTGTTGCGACCGCGGCTGGTCGCGCCGCGCGGGCACAGCCGCAGAAAAGCGGAAGCCATCGGAGGGCCGATACCGTAAGAAGGCCGGCGAAATGCCCGATCCGCCGATGGGTCCACCGGGACGCGGCGCGCCGGGACGTGCGACCCCGAGACCGACCTGCCGCCATGCTCCGCCCGCTCCTCACCGCCCTGTTTCTCCTGTCCCCCGTCATGCAGGCCGCCGCGCGCGCCGACGAATGCGACGCGCTCGCGGCCCGCATCGCTCAGGCGACGGGCGCGAAGAAGGCCGGGCGCCGGGTCGGCCCGAGCATCGACGTCCGGGCGGCGAGCGGCGTCCGGCTCGATCTCACCTGCCGTGCCCAGCCAATCGTGCAGGCCGCCTCCGGCGATCCCTCGCCCTCCGCGGAATATTTTCGTGAGCTGACGATCGCCGCCGAGCTCGTGGTCGGCGAGCCGGCCGCGACCGTGCAGCCGATCCTGGCCCGCGCCTATCAGACGGCCCTGCGCGAGGGCCGCAAATCCTTCATCCAGCAGAACGGTTGGTCGGCGAGCTGCTACACCGACAGCGCGGGGGCGCTGCGCACGCTCTGCTCGGTCGGGCGCATCCCGACGGAGTGAGGCTGACAGCGCGGGCAGCCTGAGACGTTGCCGGCGATCTTTCCCGGTCGTTCCCGCTTGAACGAAGCGCACGCCCGCGCCAATGCGGAGGGCAGGCACTCGTCGCAAGGATCCTCGCAAGGATCGAGCGCAAGAAAATCCATCACAGGACATTGGTGAGGAAACCCGCGATGGCCGAACGACCCGTCAACCACCTGTTCGGCCTCGTGCGCACCCATTGCCCGACCGAGCCGGGCGCCAAGGTCTTCATCGAGACGCCCGACGGCGCCCGCTTCACCTATGCCGACCTGCTCGCCCGCTCGGGCGCCTACGCGAACGCGCTCCAGGCTCTCGGCGTCAAGCCCGGCGACCGGGTCGCGGTGCAGGTCGAGAAGAGCGCCGAGGTGATCTTCCTCTATCTCGGCGCGGTGCGGGCGGGCGCGGTCTTCCTGCCGCTCAACACCGCCTATACCGGGCCCGAGATCGCCTATTTCCTCGGCGACGCGGAGCCGGCCCTGTTCGTGTGCGATCCCGGCCGCGAGGGCGATCTGTCGGCGGTGGCCCAGCAGGCCGGCGTGCCGCAACTGCGCACCCTCGACTCGGCCGGGCACGGCAGCATGGCGCAGGCCGCCGACGCGGCGAGCCCCGACTTCGCCGACGTGCCGCGCGGACCCGACGACCTCGCCGCGATCCTCTACACGTCGGGCACGACCGGGCGCTCGAAGGGCGCCATGCTGAGCCACGACAACCTCGCCTCGAACGCCCTCACGCTGGCGCAGTACTGGCACTTCACCGAGCGGGACGTGCTGATTCACGCCCTGCCGGTGTTCCACACCCACGGGCTGTTCGTGGCCACCAACATCGTGCTGGCCACCGGTGGCACGATGCTGTTTCTCCCCCGGTTGGATGCGAAAAAAATCCTGGAGTTGATGCCGCGGGCCACCGCGATGATGGGCGTGCCGACCTTCTACACCCGCCTCCTGAAGGAGCCCGGCCTCACCCGCGACGTGGCGGCGCATATGCGCCTGTTCGTCTCCGGCTCCGCGCCGCTTCTGGCCGAGACGCACCGGGAATGGCAGCAGCGCACCGGCCACGCCATCCTCGAACGCTACGGCATGACCGAGACCAACATGAACACCTCGAACCCCTACGAGGGGGCGCGGCGCGCCGGCACCGTCGGCTTCCCTCTGCCGGGTGTGGCCCTGCGGGTGGTCGATCCCGAGACCGGGGCGCCGCTCGGCCCCGAGGAGGTCGGGATGATCGAGGTGAAGGGCCCGAACGTGTTCCAGGGCTATTGGCGCATGCCGGAGAAGACCGCCGCCGAGCTGAAGGTCGACGGGTTCTTCATCACCGGCGATCTCGGCAAGATCGATCGCGACGGCTACGTCCACATCGTCGGCCGCGGCAAGGACCTCATCATCACCGGCGGCTACAACGTCTATCCGAAAGAGATCGAGACTGAGATCGACGAGTTGCCGGGCGTCGTCGAATCCGCCGTGATCGGCCTCCCCCATCCCGATTTCGGCGAGGGCGTGACCGCGGTGGTCGTGCCGGGTGAGGGCGCGCCCGACGAGGCCGCGGTTCTCGCGGCGCTGGAGGGGCGGCTGGCCAAGTACAAGTGTCCCAAGCGCGTGCTCTTCGCATCGGAACTGCCTCGCAACGCCATGGGCAAGGTGCAGAAAAATCTTTTGCGCGAGACTTACGCCGACCTCTATCGCGGCTGAGGGCGCATCGTCGGACGGCTTGGCGGCCGGCGGTCCGACCCTCTCGCGAAAGGGTCTCCATTGGAGTGTTCCCGAACCGGAATGCCGACCCCTTCCGGGCGCTGGCGCTCTCATTCCTGTGATGCGATGCTTCGCTGTGCGGGTGATAAGAGCGGGCCGAAGGGTTCCGGGGGCGTGAGCCGTCCCGGGGGCAGCGAGCCGCTGCGCGCCCACGGTGTGTTGTCCGAACCGCGGAGTTTCGTTCGAACGTGACCAGCAGTACCGAGCAGGACCGGATCGATGCCGAGCTGGTCCGCGTCTCCGACAGCTCCGATCCGTTCGCCGCCGCCGTCAAGGCGACGCGGATGCCGATGCTC
>JAGTAM010000080.1 GCA_023422485.1 Pseudomonadota bacterium
CCGCGCTCGAAATCGGTATGGATCACACCTGCCGCCTGCGGAGCCTTGTCGCCGCGGTGTATGGTCCAGGCACGAGTCTCTTTCGGACCCACGGTGAAATAGGTCTGCAGGCCCAGAAGATCATACGCGGCGCGGATCAGCCGGTTCAGCCCCGGCTCCTCCAGTCCGAGAGTATCGAGGTACTCCTTGCCTTCCTCATCCGGCAGTTGCGCCAGCTGCGACTCGATCTCGGCCGAGATCACCACCATGCCGGCGTCGTTCGCCTTGGCATAATCCGCCACCTTCTGGCTCAGAGCATTGCCCTCGGCCGCCGACCCCTCATCCACATTGCAGACATAGAGCGCCGGTTTCGAAGTCAGCAGCTGTAGCTCGCGAAACGCCTTCTCTTCCTCCGCGTCGCGCTTGACGAAGCGGGCCGAGCGCCCTTCCCGCAGCACTGCCAGGGCTCGGTCGATCAGCTCGAGCGTGACCTTGGCTTCCTTGTCATTGCCCTTGGCCTTCTTCTCGACGCCTGCACGGCGCTTCTCGAGCGACTCGAGATCGGCCAGCATCAGCTCCGTCTCGACCACTTCGGCGTCGGCGATCGGGTCCACCCGGTTGGCGACATGAATGACGTTCGGGTCCTCGAAGCACCGCAACACATAGGCGATGGCATCGACCTCGCGGATATTGGCGAGGAACTGGTTGCCCAGCCCTTCACCCTGCGAAGCCCCCTTCACCAGCCCGGCAATGTCCACAAAGCTCATCCGCGCGGGCAGGATCTGCTGGGACTTGCCAATCGCTGCGAGCTTTTCCAGCCGAGGATCGGGCACCGACACCTCACCGACGTTCGGCTCGATGGTACAGAACGGAAAGTTGGCAGCCTGCGCTGCGGCGGTGCGCGTCAGCGCGTTGAAAAGCGTCGACTTGCCGACATTCGGCAACCCGACGATGCCGCATTTGAAACCCATGACCTGCTCGATGCTGTTGAGGAGCCTGATGAGCCCGGCTCCGAATGGGGAGCGGCCGAGCCGCCGTCAAGCCGGGGCACCGCCTGGCTCCGTCGCGAGATGGACCTTGTTCTGGAAGCTGGCGTCGTCGCCCTTCGCAAGCAGCGCGGCGTTCTGGGCGCAGGCCCGGACGACATCCTCGACCCACGGCCGCTCCGCCTTGGCGAAATCGCTCAACACGTAGCCGTGGACGAGATCCTTGTGACCGGGATGGCCGATGCCGAGCCGCACCCGCTTGTAGTCGTTGCCGCACAGGGCCGTGATGGACCGCAGGCCGTTATGGCCCGCATTGCCGCCGCCGACCTTCACACGCACCTTCGCGGGTGCGAGGTCGAGCTCGTCATGGAAAACGACGAGATCAGGGAGGCCGAGCTTGAAGAAGCGAAGCGCCTCGCCGACAGAGCGACCGGATTCGTTCATGAAGGTCTCCGGCCTGAGCAGCAGGACCTTCTCGCCCCCGATCAGGGCCTCGGTGGCCTGGCCCTGAAACCGGCGGCGCCAGGGCTGAGCGGTGTGGACGCGCGCGATCTCGTCCACGACCATGAAGCCGATATTGTGGCGGTTGCCCGCGTAGCGGGCGCCCGGATTGCCGAGCCCGACAAAGAGGCGCATGCCATCCGAGCCTTCGAAACCGAACGTTCAGGCGTCCACAGGGGACGCCCGCGATCAGCTCGCCGCGGGAGCCTCTTCGGCCGCTGCGGTGTCGTCCTTGAAGCCCGCGGGCACGGCGATCGTGGCCAGCGTGAAGTCACGATCGATGACAGGGCGGGCGCCAGCCGGCAGCTTCACGGCCGAGATATGGAGGGAGTCGTTGATGTCCAGACCCGCCAGGCTCGCGTCGATCGCGTCCGGAATCTGGTCGCTCGGCACGATCAGTTCGACCGTATGGCGCACGACGTTGAGCGTGCCGCCACGCTTCAGGCCCTGGCAATTGTCCTGATCGACGAAGTGGACCGGCACCTCGACCGTGATCGTCTGCCCCTCAGCAAGGCGCATGAAATCAACGTGAAGCGGGAAGTCCTTGACCGGATCGAGCTGGTAGTCGCGCGGGATGACCCGCGTGCGGCTGCCTGCAACGTCCAGTTCGAAAATCGTCGTCAGGAAGTGACCAGCGAAGATGATCTGGCGCATCTCGTTGGCGTCGAGGGCGATCGAAACCGCATCAGCGCCACCACCATAGATCACAGCCGGGACGCGACCCAGACGCCGCTCCGCACGGGCACCGCCCTTTCCGGAACGCTCACGGGCAACGGCCTTCAGCTCTCTCACCGCACTCATCGGTTCTCTCCGAAACGTCGAAGGCCGCCATTGCGAGGCGGCCTCTCCTCAGCGGGATCCGAGCCGGCCGGAACCACCGCGAGCGCAAACAGGGCATAAGCTAACCCCGGCGCAGGCCCGCCATATAACGGGAAGGGTCCTGGCGCGCAACCGCCCTGGACCCGTTTTCGGCCGCGCTGGGCCAGAAAAGAAGACGGCGCCGGCTGAGCCTGCGCCGCCCATCAGATCCTCGTCCGCTCAGTACTTGCGGATGAGCGGCGGATCGTAGGCCGCAACGTCCGCGAACAGGTAGCGGAAGCCGACCTTGAAGTCGTGCGAGTCGATGTTGTGGAAGCGCGTCGGCGGCGTGAGGGTACCGTCGAAGCCAACGAGCGTTCCCGTCCGCGCGTCGCCGAGATTCAGGTAGCGATACGCGAACTCGATCGAGAAGTTCGGCGACACCGCGTAGGCGACACCGGCATGGACCGCCCAAGCGAAGTTCGTCTCCGAATGGGAGCGCGCCGTCGCCTGCCCGATGAGGGGTGCCGCCCCAGGACCGGGGATGAAGCCCAAGCCCCGATCGGTGAAATCGTGGATCGTATTGTGCGCGAAGCCGATGCCGCCGCCCACGAATGGCGTGAAGCCGTACCAGGTACCGAGATCGAAGTAGACGTTGGCCAGCCCGACCCACTCAGACTTGCTTCCGGTCAGGTCGTTGGTGCCGAAGAAGAAGCCCGGCGTCGAGACGGTGTCGTAGCCGTGGTAGTTTGCGCGGGCGCGATACTCGCCGGTGAGGTCGAAGCGCAGCCAGTCGTTGAACTTGTAGCCGACGCCGATGCCCCCGAACGGAGCCGCATCGAAACCCTTCTGCACGTTCGTGAGCGTCGTACCGGCCGTGATCACCGGATTCGAGAGGCGTTCGACACCCTGATTGCTGAAGCCGATATCGCCGCGGAGATACCAGCCTCCGGCGAACGGAGCAGCCACCTCGAACGGCTCGGGTGCGGGCGGAGGATCGAGGAGATCGGCCGCTTGCGCCGTCATGGATGACGCCGCAACGGCCAGAAATCCCGCCACCGAGGCGTAGACTTTCAAGCTGCCCATGACAGGTCCCTTTGTACTCGGCGGCCATGGGAGAGGACCGCACGCGTTGACGGTCGGAAACTTGTCAGACAGG
>JAGTAM010000113.1 GCA_023422485.1 Pseudomonadota bacterium
GGGTGTCGACCGGATCGATGACCGTGAAGCGGCTCTTGTCGTACTCGAAATGCCGCTCGATCAGCGGCAGGGTGCCCCGCCCGATCGAACCGAAGCCGATCATCACGATCGGGCCGGTGATGCGGCCATGCACGGGCCAACGGCTCTCAGTCATCACTCAAAGTCCTGTGGAGGTGAGGTTTTTACAAAGCTGTGGCCGCGATTATGCGGCCGGCATCAGAACTGATCGGCAGCCGGCACGGGCTGTGAAGATCAGCGGAGAAGACGCTCGAAAGGCCTGTGCGGCACGGCGTCGTCCGTGCGCTGTGGCGGTCCGACATCTGCGACTTCGACGACGTGGTCGCGTCCCGTGGCGTTGTCGCGAAACGGCATGCGGTCCCCTCTTCCGAGGCCGAGCATCGCAACTCCGAGCGAACTCGCCGCAGAGATTTCCTCTTCCGAGGCGATCCCGTTGCTTGGATAGACAAGACGACACGCACGGACCGTCGGCTCATCGTCGAGCCGATAGGCCACTCGACAAGTGACGGCAACGACATCCCCGAGTCGCCGGGGCGTGCCAAAAGATGCCGCACGTTCGAGTTCTGAAAGAAGAAAGTCAGCATCAGGATCGCCGCGCTGATACGCAGCAAGACCAAACGTGACGAGACGATCGAAGTCGTAGGTTGGAAGCGTAATCGGAGGACGTTCCCGAACAGCGTCCATTTTGACACCTCACAGCATGACCGCTCCGCACGGCGAAGCCGCGCAGAGTGGGTGACGGCGCAGCCCGTTCAGGACTTGCGCGTCGAAAAGGACGAAGTGCTGGAGATCTATCCCTGGAGCGGGCCGCGCCTTGTCAGGCCGGCCGAGCGCCAGGGCTTAAGAGCCTGCTTGCAGGCTGCCCGCACGCCCTAGAAGGCGAATGCTTTGGAGACGGTTCGGCATAATCCAATGAAGCATAGGCTGAGCCGTGCGGCTGTCAAGCGGGCCGAGGGAGATGAATTTGCGGTGCTGGGTTGCCTCGATTGCCTTGTCCCAGCGAATTGACAAGATCATCAACTTCGCTGATGCTCTGACGATCGTGTGCAGCACTATCCCCCTCAACCGTGCCTTGCTTCGGGCAGGTAGCCTGATCGCGGGCGAGTAGCCCCGGGCCGGCGGCGCATCAGCGTACGCAGAGTTCGGGGATTGGCGAGGGTTTTGCCGAGACGCTGTCGGCTGTCGCGGCAAAAGCGCATGACAGCCATCACATCATATCTTTCGTCCGGCATATGAAGCGAACGCGTCCTTCGCGTCGACGAACATGCGCGGATCTCGCTGCCGGATAGGCGGCTCTCATGCAGTGTCGGAGCGGGATCTATGGATGTTCCTAAGCGCGATCCGGAATCTCACCCTACGGGCGACGCAGGTGCGACGAAGACGGAACGAGAAGAACCCATCTCCGTGCAAGACGCGGCACCGCGGTCAAGCACCGTGCTTCCGTTCTCGCGCAGAAACTATTCGTATTCGCCATGCTCGGCAAAAAGAGAAAATGATATCGTACTTCCCCGAGATAATGGGGACGATCTAGGCCCAGGCGCAGCGTAGTGCGACGAAGACCCAAAGAGGATCTAAGACATTGACGAAGGTTTCCCTTGCGGCGGCAAAGCCGCGCATCAAGATGACGGCTGATGACCACGAACGTTTGTCGCGACTGGCAGTAAGCGCCATGGATCGCGCGCCGCAGGTCGCCTCCTTTCTTTCGGAGGAACTCGACCGGGTTCAAATCGTCCGCGGCGGGGCCGTGCAAGGCAGTTTCGCACGCATGGGCAGCCGGGTGGACTTCCGCGACAATTCGACGGGCAAGACGCAGTCTGTGACGTTAGTCTATCCTGGGGAGGCCGACATCGAGCAGGGCAAGATTTCGATCCTGACACCCATCGGCGCAGCCCTGATCGGCTTGAGCAAGAGTCAGTCCATCGATTGGGCCACTCGAACGGGTGAGATCCGACGCCTGACTGTGCTCGATGTCCGCGAGGCCGCCTTCGCCTGAAGCCGCGTGCGGGTCGGCTCTATCGACGAACGATCCGGATTGGCCTGTTCTACGGTCGCGCCTCAATCATCACCAGAAAGCAACGATGGGGGGTGAAGGCGAGTGCCGAGGCGGCGTTTCGAGCAAGTTTGTCGTAGCGGGTGGCGATCCTACGGAAGTCCTTCAGCCGGCAGAAGGTCGCTTCCACCAGCCAGCGGTCGCGGGAGGGCTTCTTGTCGAGCCTGATCTTACGCTTGCGTGCGCGGGTGCCAGAAATGGTCGGTGTGGTGTTGCGCTCGCGCAGGTCCTGCCGGAGCCGGTTGGCGTCGTAGCCTTTGTCGGCGGTCAGGCGGCGGATGCGGCCGTGCGCCTCGGCCAGCCCATCCGGTGCTGTCTTCACGTCGCTGGCATTGCCGGGGGGCAGAAGGAAGACCGCCGGGCGACCCACGACGTCGACGAGCGCGTGGATCTTGGTGGTCTGGCCGCCGCGCGACGGGCCGATGACTTGAGCTTTGGGGGCCCTCTTCCACCCTGCGCGGAGCGGTGCGCTCTGACGTAGGTCGCGTCTATGGCGTTGGCCTCGCCGGTCCAGCCGGCCTTGGCCAACGCGGACAACATCGCTTTCCAGAAGCCGCGCGGGGATCAGCGATTGAAGCGGTTGCAGATCGTAGTGGGCGGACCGTATTCCGGTGGACAATGGCATCAGCGGCAACCCGTCTTCACGACGTGGATGATGCCGGAAATGACCTGCCGAT